>CALMUC010000036.1 GCA_937872845.1 uncultured Lachnospiraceae bacterium
TTTATACAGAAAAAGTTGAAGATATTAATGTTCATAAATATGGGGCTCATATATTTCATACAAATAACAGTGATGTATGGACATATGTAAATTCATATGCTGAGTTTAATAATTTTATCAATTCACCGGTTGCGAATTATAAAGGGGAACTTTACAGTCTTCCTTTTAACATGTACACATTTAATAAAATGTGGGGAGTTATAACACCAGAGGAAGCAGAAAGTATTATTGAAGAGCAAAAAAAGAAATATATATTAATAAAAAAAAATGAAAGAGGGCTTTCAGAAGCAGCTCAGTTTATACCACAGAATCTGGAGGAACAGGCAATATCTCTTGTCGGGACAGATATTTATGAAAAACTTATAAAGGGATATACAGAGAAACAATGGGGGCGTGATTGCACACAGCTGCCGAGTTTTATAATAAAAAGACTGCCTGTAAGATTTACATTTAATAATAATTATTTCAATGCACGTTATCAGGGAATACCTAAAGGTGGATATACCAAGATGATTCTGAATATGCTGAAAGGTGCAGATATCGAACTCGGAACTGATTATCTTGAAAGCAAAGAGAAATATGATGAAATGGCAGATAAAGTGGTTTATACAGGTGCTATAGATGCATATTTTGGATATAAACTTGGCACACTCGAATATAGATCTATAAGATTTGAAAATGAAATTCTTGATAAGAAGAATTTCCAGGGAAATGCAGCAGTAAATTATACAGATTATGAAACAAAGTGGACAAGAATAATAGAGCATAAGTGGTTTGAATTTGGCAGGAATGACATGGGAGAAGAGATACCGAAAACAGTAATCAGCCGGGAATATTCATCAGAATGGAAGCCGGGTGATGAACCGTACTATCCGGTAAATGATGAAAAAAATGGTGAACTTTATCTGAAATATAAAAAACTTGCAGAAGATGAAACAAATATCATATTTGGCGGAAGGCTTGGAGAGTATAAATATTATGATATGGATCAGGTTATTGAACGTGCACTTTCAATAAGCGGTGCGGAACTCATCAGATAGTAAAAAAGTAAGGAAAAACAAATGCCGGAATTCAGAAATAAAAAATTAAAAAAAGAATATGAAATGTCTCAGGTTAGGAGAAATCTTTTGGACTGGTACCAATTTAATCCGGGAACGGCACTTCTCTGGAATGAACTTAAACCTGTTCATGAAATGCTTGAAGAAAAGGGACTCAGAGTGAACTGCAGAGCAGAAGAACTTATCACAGGCGGTACCGAAGAATCTGAAAATAATATTGAAAATGACAGAGCTATATCATCTGAGAACGAATCATTTAAAGATGTTCCATATGAAAAAAAACAGTATGATTATGTGATTTTGATTGATGATATAAAATGCGGTGAATATATAACAAGAGATGTCATAAAAAAGGCGGCTGGATTTTTAAATCAAAATGGTACATTTATTCTTGCGCTTGATAATTGTATGGGAATTAAGCAACTGGCAGGTATGGCTGATAATCATACAGGCAAGGCATATGATGGACTTGGTGGTTTTTTTGAGAGAAATCCTATAAAGGGTTTTTCAAGAAAACAGCTGATTCAAGTTTTAGAAGAAAATAATTTGAAAAATTATAAGTTTTACTATCCTGTTCCAGATTATATATTTCCGACTCAGATCTTTTCAGATGATTTTCTTCCGTCAGAAGGGGATTTTAATGAAAAACATGCAGAGTTTTATGAAGATAATTATGGAACTTTTATTGAGAATACTGTAATGGACAGAATGGCAGAAGATGGCGGTTTCACACATATAGCAAATTCATTTTTGATAATTTGTAAGGCGTAAAGTATGGATCAGATTATTTATTGCAAATATAATAATACACGTGACAGACACTTTCAGACTAAAACAATGATTCATCGTGATGGTGAACACATGTTTGTAACGAAAGAGGCGGCAGCACCAGAAGCTATAGAATTTATAAGAGAATTCCCGCAGAAACTTGAGATGACGCGTAAGATATATCCGGAATTGGACTTTCTCAAATGTGAGATTAAGCAGGATGTCGTATTTTATGAATTTCTCAAGGGCAAATCTCTTGATTGTAAAATCAGACCGTATATTTCAGATGTTAAGGCACTTGTTGGTAAAATAAAAGAGTTATACAGTAAATATTACGTAGCTGCACCAGAAGTTAAAGTAAACTTTAAGAATTCAGATAAATATGAAGAAATGTTTGGAAAGTCTGACTGGGCAGATGATACACCTTCCATAAAACCTGTGAATCTGGATGTGATTTTTGACAATATTATTCAAGGGACTGATGGCAAAATCACCGTTTATGATTATGAGTGGGTTTTCGATGTATGTGTTCCTGAAGACTATGTATTATACAGAATATTGTCTCATATTTATGATAAATATTTTGAAGTATTAAGTGCGAAGATCGATTTTGAAGAATTTATTTATAAATTTGGAATTACAGAAGAAATTCGTTTGAAATTTGAAAAAATGGAACAAAATTTTTTGAAATATATTTATCATGACGGTGAGAGTGCACTTGTAGACACTGAAATGAGAATGAAAAGGCGAAGTGTATCAGAAATAGCATACAGCGAGGCATCTGTAAAAAATGATTTTGCAGTATTAAGTAAAGAACACGAAAAACTTATATGTGAATTTAAAAAAGCTCTCGAAGTTGAAAATGAGCAGAACAGAGTTATAAATGAACTAAAAAGTTCTACATCATGGAAGATTACAAAACCGATAAGAAGTCTTGGAACAGTTCGAAACAAGGTAAAAAATGAAGGACTTGGCAGTGTTTTTAAGGCGGCAGGAAGACATATTACAGGAAATGTTTTTCCATCATATGAAATGATGATGCCTGTCAAGGATGAACTGAAGAAACAGAAAAAACACAAATTTATTAAAGAACCAAAAATAAGTATTGTTACACCGCTATTCAGAACACCGGAAAAATACCTGAGAGAGATGATTGATTCAGTCATTGAACAGACATATCAGAATTGGGAACTTTGTCTTGTGGATTTTTCACCGGAAGAAGAAAAAACGGTTGATAAAATATGTATAAAATATGCAGAAAATGATAAAAGAATAAAGTACAGCAGGAATTCTGATAATATAGGAATTGCAACAAATACAAATAAATGTATTGAAAAAGCTGGGGGAGATTATATTGCGATTCTTGATCATGATGACATCCTGCATCCATCGGCACTTTATAAAGCCGCAGAGGCTATTGATAGAGGGGCAGATTTCATATATTCTGATGAGGTTAAGTTTAAAGGTGATTTGAATCATTTAATACAGCCAAATCTTAAGCCTGATTTTTCATATACAGAGCTTCTTATGCATAATTTTATATGTCATTTTAATGTATATAAGAAAACATTACTTGATAAAGCAGGATTATACCGTGAGGAATTTTCGGGAAGTCAGGATCATGATGAGGTCCTGAGACTTACAGAAAAGGCTGAAAAAATAGTTCATATTCCTGAAATTTTATATTTCTGGAGAATACATGAAGGTTCTGTTGCTTCAGGAGTTTCGGCTAAACCATATGCAACAGAAGCGGGGATTGGTTCTGTTGAAGCAGCACTTATGCATAGAGGATTTAAAGTTTCTGCTGAGTCAGTACTTAATCAGATGCCAGTGTATAGAATAAAGGCAGATGGAATAAAGAAAAGTCCGGTGAAGGTTATAAAATGGAAGAATTTTCTTTCAAAAGAAGATATAGATAAAGAGGTAAAAACAGCAAAAGAAAAATTTATACTTTTTATTTATGGCGATGCTGAAATAATAAGTGAAAATTACGAAGAGGAGATGCAGCTTTACCTTAGAATTGCCAATGCACGGTGTATAGATGCTTTTGTTGAGACAAGCGATGGTACAATCTTTTCAAGTGGCATTGCAGCTGCAAAAAATCTTTCTCCTGAAATAATAATAAGAGGGCGCGGGCATAAACAGCCTTATTATGGATTTGAGAATAATTTTATGTATGTCAGACCTGTATCAGCCGCATTAGGTGTATGTTTTATGATACAAAAGGATATGTGGTTTACAGATGAAGAGATCTTATTTACGCCATTTGTAAGAGCAAGATTATTAAATGATGAATTTATTCGGAAATTTGATGAGACGGAAGGTGTACAGAAGTTAGCAGCGATACAATGGAATGAGTCTGATGGGCTGCCTGGGCGCGATCCATATTTCAATAATGAGATATCAGATAAACATTTGGAGTAAGATATAGGAGACGAAATGAATAAAGCAGCAAAGGCCTGCAGAACTGCAGCCAAAGTTACGATAAAAAAAATACTTGGTGAAGAACGTTCCATGAAACTTGCAAGAAAGTATCGTGAAAAGCGTTATAAAATTTTTGAATATCGTACTGTTGTGGATGTCCTTTTTATAAATGGATGTGATCCTTCGGTACCTCATCCGCCAAGATACCGGGTAACTCATCAGAGGGAGCAGCTTGAGGCATTTGGGATAACAACAGATGAAAGATTTTATACAATTGCCGGAAAAAATGATGTTAAATATGCAAATGCATTTATTATTTTCAGATGCCCGTTCACAAATGAAGTAGGAGAATTGATAGAAGAGGCACATCGTCTGCATAAGCCTGTATACTTTGATGTAGATGACCTTGTAATTGATACAAAATATACGAATCTTATTCCTTATGTTAAGACTCTTGATGAAGCAGGTAAAAGACTTTATGATGATGGCGTAAACAGGATGGGAAAAACTCTTAAGATGTGTGATGGTGCTATAACAACAACAGCGGCACTTGCAGCAGAACTTAAGAATTATGTTCCGGATGTGATCATAAATCGTAATACAGCATCAGATGAAATGTATAAATTATCGAATGATGCATTAAAATTAAAAGATAAGAATAAAATTGAAAAAGTAGTGATTGATTCTAAAATTCCTGTTGAGATACCAGCCAGGGAAGCAGACGAAGTGAGAATAGGATATTTCAGTGGAAGCATTACACATAATGCGGATGTTGGCTTGATTATTCCGGCGCTTGCAGAGGTGCTAGGTAAACATAAAAATGTAAAGCTTTATCTTGTAGGTGAGCTTGATCTTCCCGATCTTCTGCAGCCATATTCGGCACAGATAGTAGCATTTCCATTCCTGGACTGGAAAAAATTGCCGTCACTTATAGCCATGGTTGATATAAATCTTGCACCTCTTGTTGATGATATTTTTAATCGTGCAAAATCTGAAAATAAATGGACAGAAGCGGCTCTTGTGAAAGTTGTAACTGCAGCAAGTAATGTCGGCGCTTTTAGTGAAATTATAGAAAATGACAAGACAGGGCTCCTGTTTTCAAATGAAAAAGAGTGGAGTGACGGGCTTGAAAAACTTATTTCAGATAAAGATTACAGAGAAAAAATATCGGAATGTGCATATGAGTATGTAAAAGAAAATTGTATAACTATTTACAGTGGAAGAATCCTTGCTGATTTTATAAGGAAAAAAGTTGAAAATACTGTTGTTCTTTTACTGCCATCAACAGAAATAAGTGGTGGTATTATGGTTGCTCTTCAGCATTTGAATGTTTTATACAGAGCAGGATTTAATATAACACTGGTTGCAAGCAATCCTTCTGAAAGCGAACTGTCATTTGACGGTATTACATATCCTGTCATATATGAAGAAAAGGAAAATGTAATTGCATCATATGGGATGGGAATTGCAACTATGTGGGTTACTGTGCCGTTTCTTCTTAAACACAGTAATATAAAAAAGTGTTTTTATCTGGTTCAGAATTATGAAACGAATTTTTACGAACCTGGTATTTCATTTAGAAAAGATGCAAATAGTACATATCAAGTGGATGAAAAACGTTTTAATTATGTTACAATTTCAAAGTGGTGTGAGGAATGGCTTAAGGATAAATTTGGAAAGGAAGCAAAATATATTCCAAATGGTATAGAGTTAAAAAACTTTCCTTATGCTGAGAGAAAATTTGTAAAAGATGAAGAATATATAAGGGCTGTGGATACGGAAACTTCAAAGAAGAGAAAAATAAGAATTCTTATTGAGGGCGACAGCGCAGTTTATTATAAAGGTGTAGATGATTCGTTCAGGATCACAAATTCACTTGATAAAGAAAAGTATGAAATCTGGTATATGTCATATAATGCCGGACCGAAGAGCTGGTATCATGTTGATAAATTTTTATCACGTGTGCCATATGATGAAGTTGGGAAAGTATATCTGCAGTGTGATATATTATTAAAGTCAAGTACATTGGAAAGTTTCTCATATCCGCCGCTTGAAATGATGGCAACAGGCGGATTTGTTGTTGCGGTGCCAAATGGCGGAAACCAGGAGTATCTGAGTGATCATGAGAACTGCCTTTTCTATAAGCATGGAGAAACAGAAGCAGGGAAAGAATGTATTGAAGAAATTACTAATAATTTGGAATTGCGTGATTATTTGCAGAAAAATGTGAAGAGTCTTTTAACATCCAGAGATTGGAAGAAACTTGAGAAAAGGATCTTAGAAACCTATGTCAGTAATTAAGAGAACAGCAGAAAAAGAAAATAAAGGACTTGCAGCTATAAATATTCCGAGAGAATTATACCGCAATCGAAAATCGACATACACATTAGCAAAAAATGATTTCAGACAAAAGTTTGCAGGGTCTTATCTTGGAATTGTATGGGCATTTGTACAGCCGGTAATGACAATTCTTGTATACTGGTTCGTTTTTTCAGTCGGGTTTAAGAGCTCAATGGTTAATAATTACCCGTTCGTATTATTTCTTACAACAGGAATAATACCATGGTTTTTCTTTTCAGACGCACTAAGTGGTGGCGCAACATCATTAATGGATTACAGTTATCTGGTGAAAAAAGTTGTGTTTAATATAGATATTTTGCCATTGGTACGTGTGATTTCTGCTTTTTTTGTGCATCTGTTTTTTGTGGCATTCGGATTGTTATTTCTTGCTCTGTATGGATATCCGCCAACGGTATATACTGTGCAGCTGATTTATTATATGGTATGCTGCACTGTTCTGCTGCTTGGACTTTCATATTTTAATTCTGCGATAGTTGTATTTTTCCAGGATTTAAAGCAGATAATAAATATTGTTGTGCTGCAGATTGGAATGTGGATGACGCCTATTTTATGGGATTCAAATAGAATACTTGTCTCACATCCTACAATACTGAAACTTTTAAAATTGAATCCCGTATTTTATATTGTAGATGGCTTCAGAGACTGTTTTTTATATCACAGATGGTTTTTTGAAAAAGGAGTCTGGACAATTTATTTCTGGGTAGTTACTATAATTATTTTTGTTGTCGGAACAGGAGTTTTTCAACGTCTCAAGGTTCATTTTGCAGATGTGATGTAGAAGACATGGATAAAGTATGATGCAGATACGGATATGCATATAAATGTTGATTCAGATATGGGTATGAATGCGGATATGGATGAAAAAAAAGTGGAATATACAATTCAGGTAAAAGATGTAAGTAAAATGTATAAGCTCTTTGATCGTAAGAGTGACAGAGTCAAAGATTCACTCGGATTTACAAGAAAGAAGAGATATCGTGAACATTATGCGTTGAATCATGTCTCGTTCTCAATAAAGAGAGGAGAATGTGTAGGCATTATAGGAACAAATGGAGCAGGTAAATCTACAATATTAAAGATTATTACCGGGGTTCTCTCGCCTACTGATGGTGAAGTCGATATTGATGGCAGAATATCTGCATTGCTTGAGCTTGGTGCGGGGTTCAACAATGAATATACCGGAATTGAGAATGTTTATCTTAATGGAACGATGCTTGGCTTTACAAAGGAAGAGATAGATGACAGGCTTGATGCCATAATAGATTTTGCAGATATTGGAGATTTTATAAATCAGCCTGTAAAAATATATTCTTCAGGTATGTTTGTAAGACTTGCTTTTTCGGTTGCAATAAACATTGATCCTGAAATACTTATTGTAGATGAGGCACTTTCCGTTGGAGATGCTTTCTTTCAGAGTAAATGTTATAAGAAATTTGAGGAATTTAAAAAGGCAGGAAAAACCATTCTGTTTGTAAGCCATGACCTTTCAAGTATACAGAAATATTGTGACAGGGCGATTCTTTTAAACAAGGGAAATAAAATTGGAGAAGGCGCACCTGGAGAAATGATAAATCTTTATAAAAAAGCATTGGTAGGGCAGCTTGATTCTGAAAATACAAGTAAGAAAATGAACGCAGATTCAAAAAATGTAGAAAACTGTTCTGAAGAAGCAGATAAAGAAAAAAAATGGATGTCACACTATAATATAAACCCTTCACGAGAGGATTATGGAGACGGAATGATCAGAATAGACGATTTTGCTATAATTGATCAAAACGGTATTTATACGTCAACAATAATGAAGGGCGATGAATTTCAAATTAAAGTCAGACTTGTAGCAGAACATTATGTTGAAGATCCGATATCTTCGTATACATTTAAGACAGTGAGAGGTACAGACATAACAGGAACGAATACGATGTTTGAAAAAAGAAATATCGGACCTATGTATGAAGGTGACGTAAGGATTATTACATTTAAACAAAGAATGTCTCTTCAAGGTGGAAATTATCTTATTTCGCTTGGTTCAACACGATTTGAGGGTGGAGAATTTAAGGTAAGCAACAGATTGTATGATATATGTAAAATAACTGTTGTTTCAGATCAGGATACAGTAGGATACTATGATATGGATTCAGAAGTCACAGTAGAAGAAGGGTAATTATATACATGAAAACAAAGACAAAATGCAGATTTTTTAAGATTGAAAACATTTTCGTGATTGCAGCACTTTTATTTGGATGTATTTTTTCAATAATGATACCGATAGAGCATGTACCTGATGAGCGTACACATTTGTTGCAGATGGATCAGTCATATACAGGAAGTATAGAACATGAAGAAGAAATTCGGTTGAAATATTATGAAGGGCAGGAAAGTGAGAAAACATATAAAAATGAAAAACATAAGATAAATGTAGATAAATATATAAAAATAGGAAGTCAGCATTTCTCAGAAAAATTCAGAATATCGGATTTTCATATTTCATTAATGGCTTTAAAGTATGTGCCAATGGCAATAGGTTTTTTTGCAGGGCTGCTTTTAAATGCATCTATGCTTGTATGTTTACAGCTTGCTGAATTTACAGCACTTTTATTTTATATTGCAATGGGATATTTAATATTAAAAACTGCACCTGTCAAGAAAGAGATATTTTTATTTGCATTACTTATGCCGATGACAATGCAGCAATGCTCATCAGTAAGCTATGATGCTGTAATAATTCCACTATGTTTTTTTATAACGGCATATGCATTGAAACTTAAGTTTCAGGAAAGAAAAGTTGTATGGAAAGATATAATTTTATTTTTGGCATTACTTTTATTAATAACATATATTAAACTGCCTTATATTTTTATTGGATTATTGATTTTTATTATTCCTGTATCAAAGTTTGACCTGAAAATCGGAAAAAAATATGATCCCGTAGATTTTATGCTGAAATACAGGGTGATACTCATTATTTTATTAATAATAATTATAAGTGCTGCTATATATTTATCACGCGGTTCAATGTTTACAAAAGTAATTATATCGGTATTTATTCATCCAGTCAGATTTATGTATCTTATATTAAATTCAATAAAAATAAAGATCAGCTGGTATATTGGTTCATTCGTAGGAGATTTTGCTAAATTTGAGGCAGCTGCATATACTCCTTTTACATTGATAATATTTTTTATGGTCCTGACATATTTGAATCTTTTTGCAAGTAACACAGATGTTGAAAAATTAGGAGAATTGAAAAAAAGAGATCGCTTTATACTCTGTATAATTTCGGTAATTGTAATTCTGCTTATATTTGTCGCAATGATCACATGGTCATATATTGTGTATGGTGTCGGAAGAGATGGAAATCAGAGCTTTTTTAATGCCGGACTTTTTAAAATTGGTATGATTGAGGGAGTACAGGGAAGGTATTTGATCCCTTTGTTTCCGGCTTTGCTGATAGGACTTACAGGGCTGAATCCGGAGAGATCAAGAAGATGGAAAAATTGGCTCCAGGTGATTTATTATGTATTTATGTACGGAAATGCAGTTATAATTTTCCTGTACCGTTTTTGGATAGTATAGAAAGATAAAGTGAGAAAAATCATGAGAAAAAAAAATCTGATAATTATACCTGCATATAATGAGGCAGGCAATATTGAGAAAACGGTGGAAGATGTCATGAAAAATGCCCCGGATTTTGATTATATTGTGATCAATGACTGTTCAAAAGATGATACATTGGCAGTGTTAAAAAGGAACCGGTATAACTATATCAATCTGCCTGTAAATCTTGGAATTGGAGGGGCTGTTCAGACCGGATACAGATATGCATATTATCATGGTTATGATACAGCGGTGCAGTTTGATGGAGATGGGCAGCATGATGCAAAATATCTTGAAGAGATGTTACATATGCTTAAAGATAAGAAGGCAGATATGATAATAGGTTCAAGATTTATTGAAAAGGAAGGTTTTCAGTCCAGTACAATCAGAAGATTTGGTATAAGATATTTTTCATGGCTTATTCATATGCTTACAGGAAAAAGGATTACAGATCCGACATCAGGACTCAGATTATCAGACAGAAATATTATAAAAGAATTCTCAGATGAATATCCGAACGATTATCCTGAGCCGGAAAGTGTTGTGAAGATTTTGCATAAAGGGTATACAGCATTTGAAGTGCCGGTTATTATGAGAGAGAGAAAAGAGGGGAAATCCTCAATAAATCTCAGAGCCGGATTTTATTATATGATAAAGGTGAGCTTCGCAATTCTGGTAGCTCGTTTTTTCTAGTCAGGAGATGAAATATGTCAGTAAAATTACAGGTTATTGTCATTGTATGTCTGGTTT
>CALMUC010000037.1 GCA_937872845.1 uncultured Lachnospiraceae bacterium
CAGGCACAGCAAAAACAGGAAGAAGCAGAAAAACAGGCAAGACAGGCAGAGTATCAGGCTGAAAGGGAAAAGAAACGGGCAGATATGGAGATACAAAAAGCCAGGAGAAAAGCAAAATCGGAAATGGAGGATATGAAAGAAATACAGTTTTTCTGGGCTTGGGGATATCTTTGTGTCATATTCTTTTCACTTATTCAGAATGGAGCATTTCAAAGGGATTTAATGCAACTGATCATGTTGCCAGTTAATTGGTGCAGAAAGTATGCGATATGGTTTGAACAGCTGGATTATATGGGATATTCTACGGGAGAGGTAGTTTTTGAACGAATATTTTCAAGTGCTGTGATTATGGCGGGAATTGTCGGGGGTGTATTTCTTGTATGGGGCGGAATTGAATGGTATCGAAAGATATGGGATGATATTTATAAAATGGTTTTGATAGCCAGCTTTTCCTTTATTGCGGTATTAGGAAACTTGATACGGGAATATTTGCCATTTAATCTGCTGTTTGTGATTTTTGTCATAAATGTAGGGGCTGTTCTGATTAGAATATACTTGAATAATAAGAATGTTGGCTATTGAACAATAAATCGAATTTATTTGCTATAATGAATTTCTATATTTTCTTGTCAGTCAGTCCTAACGGTGTTACACTGAAAGAGTATAGAAACTCAAACAATGTTACCTATTGTAGGGACTGGAGCTTTATAAGGTAACATTTTTTTATATGAGAAAGTTAGATAAAACTAATTGCTGAAGGAGATAAGCTATGATGTTTTATGAAAGAGGAGACAAAAGTAAGAAAAGCAGCGGAAGAAAGTGGACAGTGTAATATGAGAACAGTAACAACAGAGGACAATCCATATAAGGTTGCTGGAGATATACTTTTTGCGTCTTCGGAAGTGGAATCGGATTTCAGAAGTGTTGATTTATATGGATCTTCTGTCCGGAGAAAAAAAGAAGATGCTATATGTTCAAGATTTCATCTTGAGAATGAAAGTGGTACAGGAGATATCGCCGTATATCAGACATTTCCAGGAATGGAGCTGGTCTATAATGATATGCATATGGAATATTGTAATAAGATGCAGAGTCCACGTCCTGGATTTATTGAAATTAATTATTGTCGGGAGGGGCGGTGTGAGTGTGCGTTTGGAGAGCGTAGTTATTGCTATATGGCAGCGGGAAATTTATCCATTTGTACCTTGCATAAGAAATCACATACATCAACATTTCCTACTTCCCATTATCATGGGATAACGATAACGATTGAGTTGGAAGAAATTACAGATGAGATGAGAAGAATCTTGAAACTTCTTTCTATTAATCTTACTCGAATTTCAGAGTTTGCAGGAAAACAGGATTTTTATATGGTTCGTGCAAATGAAACTGTCCAACATATATTTTCGGAATTATATACTGTTCAGGAACATATAAAGCCTAGTTATATCAGAATAAAGCTTCTGGAGCTTTTATTGATACTAACAGAAATGGATTTTGACAGGATTAAGAACGACTATGTTTATTTCTCAAAATCGCAAAGGAACTGTACCAGACAGATTCATGATTTTATTGTAGGACATATCAAAGAACATTATACAATTGAGGAGTTGGCAGAGCGTTTTGAAATATCACCTACGGCAATGAAACGTTGTTTTAAGGGAATGTATGGTGCACCTGTTTATGCGTATCTCCGGACTTATCGTTTACAAATTGCTGAAAAATTATTACGGGAGGGGAATTTATCTGTAGGTGAAATCGCAACAGAAATCGGATATACAAATCCCAATAAATTTACTTCGGCATTTCGAGGTGAATATGGAATGACACCAACGGAGTATAAAAAGAATGTCTGATTGGATAGAAACTAGTCTGCCAGGTCATTGAGTTTCATATTAGTACCAGATAAAATATGTATTGGTTAGATAATACTAACTAATGCATATTTTTTATTTAGGAGGATTATAATGAAACAGAGAAAATTATTAACAAGTTTGTTTTTAGCAGCAACTTTGTCTATTTCTTTATTTACGGGATGTGGAAATACAGGCAGTAGCACATCTGAAACAAAGCAAACAGAAAACAGTGCTACAGAAGAACAGACTACAAGCGTACAGAAGGAAAGTGAAACTGATGAGAATCAGGATGCAGCAGATCAGCTTTTATGCGATCTGAAAGGTACTTATCAGGAACTGTGGCCGGTTATTCTGGCAGATGAATACGATCAGCTGTGGCTCGATGACAGTGCTGCAATTGTAGGAGAGGATAATGCTCAGGCGGCTGTTGAAAAAATGTCTTCTATGGTAACTGGAACAATCACCGGTGAAGAGGCAGTGGAAA
>CALMUC010000038.1 GCA_937872845.1 uncultured Lachnospiraceae bacterium
CCTTGTGATGGAATGTATGGAAGAGGGACAGAAAAATGTGAGACTGCCAGAGGTGTCGCCGAAGGACAGCGCCTATATCATCATGACGTCAGGCTCTACAGGTGTTCCGAAGGGTGTAGAGATTGCGCATGAAAGCGCATGGAATACGGTTCAGGATATTAATGAAAAGTACCATGTGACAAGTGCAGATCGGGCGCTGGCTGTATCAGCTATGGATTTTGACCTGTCGGTATATGATGTTTTTGGAATTTTAGGCGCAGGAGGAACATTGGTATTGCTTCCAGAGCAGGAGAGAAGGAATGCGGATTACTGGCTGGAACAAGTGTTGAAATATCAGATTACCGTTTGGAATTCAGTGCCGGTGCTTCTGGATATGCTTTTGATACGGGCGGAATCCATGAAACAGAAACTGCCGATCAGGGCGGTTATGCTTTCCGGAGATTGGATTGGGATGGATCTCCCGCAGAGGGTTGCGGCATGGACAGAGGATTGCCAGTTTGTCGCTATGGGAGGAGCTACAGAGGCAAGTATCTGGTCCAATTATCAGAATGTTACCCTGCCGATGCCGAAAAACTGGAAATCTATTCCTTATGGAAAGCCACTCAGATATCAGGCATATCGTGTTGTGGATGAGTATGGAAGGGATTGCCCTTACTGGGCAGAAGGCGAACTCTGGATTGGCGGTTTTGGTGTAGCAAAAGGATATAGGGGAGATTCTGCGCTTACGGGGCAGAAATTTATCACAGATCAGTATGGAAGATGGTATCGGACCGGTGATCTCGGAAGAATCTGGGATGATGAGACAATTGAATTTTTGGGAAGAAAAGACCATCAGGTAAAGATCCGTGGACACAGGATTGAATTGGGAGAAATTGAACATGCGATTCAGGAGTTTCCGGGTGTGGCTCATGCAGTTGTTGATACAGTTAGTGATGGTCATGGCAATAAAACGCTGGCTGCTTATATCGGAGCGCCGATACAGGAAGATTCTAAAGTTACAACGTATTTGTACGGCACAGATATCTTTGGCGGGGGCTGGAAAGAACTGAAGGATGATGTCAGCAATTGGCAGATGCAGCAGGAACGGAAGACAGCATACAAAAATTTCCTTGCCTATGCAGACCAGAGATGTGTACAGCTTATGCTGGAGACACTCATAGAGTTAGGCGTTTTTGTATCAGAGAAGGAAGTTCTTTCGCAGAAGGAAATTTTTGAAAAAGGGAGCATTACGGAAACACAGAAGAATACTGTGGCAAGATGGTTGGAAATTTTAAAGAAGGAAGGAATCCTGAGAGAAGAGGACGGCAGACTATCGCGTACCGGGAAGGAAGTAGCTGTACCGGAAAAAGCTGGAGATGCGGAAACGTATTTTAAGAAACTGAAGCCGTATCTGAAGCATATGGTTACTGGGAATGAAGTTCCGCTGGACGTATTCTACCAGAAAGAGCCGGCTTTGGCTCCGAATATGCTGCTTCGGAGGATTCCGGGCTGCGAGGAAACAGTGGAAAGACTGGTGCAGGGATTAAGGCTTCTGGCAGAAGAACGCAGAAAAGAGCCACTCCAGATTATAGAAATTGGTACAAGGGACACTGCAATTACAAGACAGTTTTTGAATGCACTGGAAGATGTAAGCGTGGCTTATACATATGCGGATTCTTCAAAATATTTTCTGCAGGAAGCAGAGAAAGAACTTGCGGGATATGAGAGAGTCGAGTTTGAGATGCTGAATCTGGAAGAAGGCATGGATAAGCAGCAGATGTCCTTGCATAGTTATGACGTTGTGATATCGGTAAATGCTTTACATAGAAATATTGATGCTGCGGATGCGGTAAAGAAAGTAGCGGAATTACTGAAGCCAAACGGAATATTGCTGATGACTGACCTTGTGGTAAGGACATACCTTCAGGAACTTACAGCGGCTTTTTTGGAAAATGGTTTTGCGGATATTCGGGACAAGAGAAAAGAAGCAGGGCTGGTTACCCCGGATTGCCTGCTGTGGAGAGAATGTTTATCAGAGGCAGGATTGGGCGAAGACTGTGCTGTGACAGAGAGATATGGAAGATGTATATGCTGCAGCAGACAGCAGGCGTCTGTCCTGTCCTATCATAATGGAGCACTAAGGGAATATCTGTCAGAAAAACTGCCGGAGTATATGGTTCCACAGAACTATCATTTCATGGAGCAGCTCCCAACATTGTCCAATGGGAAGATTAACAGGAAGCAATTGCGGGAAGATTTTAAAGAAGAAACTGCGGTTATCCGATTTTCAAAGGCAACGACAGAAACAGAAGAAAAGATTTTAGATATCTGGAAACAATTATTTGGATATGAAAATATCGGAATTGAAGATAATTATTTTAGCCTTGGGGGAGACTCGCTGATTGCCACAAGGTTGATCTCGGAAGTACAGAAAACCTTCGGCTGCAAAATAACGATCAGCACGATTTTTGAAAATCTGACCGTAAAATCTCTGGCAAAAGCTATTGAACAGTCCGAACAGAAAGAAGATACACTGCAGATT
>CALMUC010000039.1 GCA_937872845.1 uncultured Lachnospiraceae bacterium
CCGGATTTTATATTTTCTTTCAAATAAATCACGGCCTCTTTATTTGTATTAAAATGCAAAACTTTTATATCCTTATCAACAATTTCCTGTCCAATTAAATTCGATTCCTTTCCGAGCAGAATTACTTCATCAATATTGTTATCAATATCTCTGATATGCCTGCCGACTTCTTTGTGATATTCAGGACTATTCTCACCAAGTTCAAACATATCACCAAGAACAGCATACCTTCTACCAGGAGAATCAAAATCGTTCAACAAATCAAGAGATGCATTCATAGAAACAGGACTTGCATTATATGAATCATCTATAACCACATATCCTTCATTTCTTTTTTCTATTTTCTGTCTTAATCCTTTAAATTCTGTGAATTTATCAGCTGCCATTTTTATATCTAATCCAAAATAATCAGCTACAGCAAGTGCTGAAAGCATATCTATCGCAGAATGCCTGCCCGGTTGTGACAATTTCACATGTATTCTGTCTGAACCATGGGCATAGTCAAATTCCTGAAATCCTCTTATTATTTTAAAATTTTCAGCTCGATAATCAGAAAAATCATCTGTTCCAAAATAAAATGTCTGAACCGGAAGAGTTCCTTTCAATTCGCGCAGTAAATCATCATCTCCATTCAGGAATACCACTCCATTTTTATCCATACGATTAATTATGCGCATTTTTTCCTGCCTTATTCCCTCTCTCGTTTTCATAAATTCTATATGCGCAACACCTATCATTGTAACAACTGCTATATCTGGCTGAACCATATTCGTAAGTTTATCCATTCCACCCGGTTCACTTATTCCCATTTCAATTACAGATACATCACTTGGCTTATCAAGAATAGATGACAATGTAAGTGGAACACCTATCTGTGAATTATTATTTCCTTCCGTAGAAAATACATTCATTGATGATGACAAAGCCGTTGTAATCATTTCACGCGTAGTTGTTTTGCCAACACTTCCTGTAACTCCGATCACCTTTTTTTTATATTCACTGCGAATAGCCTTACCAAGCATCTGTAATGCACTGATCGATGATTTAACTTCAATATAATAACCATCCGGCAACTCAGATGCGCCTGATTTTTTTAGAATTTCAGATTTTTTTTCTTCCGTAAATGTTATATGGCATGTCTGCATTACATCTGGAATAAATTTATGTGCATCTACTTTTTCTCCATTAAAAGGAATGAAAAGACTATGATCCGTAACTTTTCTTGAATCAATTATTATCTCATCTGCGCAGACATTAAAATCAGACTTAAATTCATCTCCAATTATCACCAGATTTCCATCAACCATCTTTGAAAGCTGTTTTGCATTCAGCCGTATCATTATCTGATTTCCTCCTTATGATAAACGACAGATTCAGCTATCTTATAAGAGGCTTCACTTGAGTCAAGTATCTCAATTATCTTAAGTGCAAAATCTATTGATGTTCCGACTCCCCTGCTTGTAACAAATGGCAAATCTACCGCAACAGAAGTTTTCTCCCCCATCCATATTCCACCATTCAACTTATCTTCCATTCCAGGATAAATTGTAGCTTTTTTACCTTTGAGCAGGTTCATATTTCCAAGTATCATTGGTGCTGCACAAATCGCACCGATGAGTTTATTTGTTTTATAATATGAAAAAATAATTTCTTTTACTTTTTCATTATCAGAAAGATTATTTACTCCCGGCTGTCCTCCCGGGAGAATAATCATATCTGCATTCAAGTCTATATCCGCAATTGTAAGATCAGCCGTTATACAAATCTTTCTTGCTCCAATAATTTTTTTATTTTCACTTACTGAAACAATCTTAATATCTATACCATCCCGTCGCAAAAGATCAACAACCGTAAGTCCTTCAACTTCTTCAAATCCGTCAGCAGCCAAAAGGTATACCTTTTTTGCTTTATCAGAATTCTGCATAATATATCCCTTCCTTTCAACTGTGCAGTTCAGGCAATTCAACTTCATCTGACATTCTTGCTGTAATTATTGCATCAAATATTTCCGAAAGACATGATGGATCAAGTTCTTCTGCCCGGCCATCATCTGACATTGCTGCAATTTCAGGATTTACTGGTATCTTTGATACTGCCTTAATTCCATATTTATCAGCAATTTCCTGCACACGACTTTTACCGAAAATTTCATGTCTATGATGACATTCAGGACATTCATAATACGACATATTTTCAACTATACCAAGTATTGGAATATTCATTCTTTCCGCCATAGAAACGGCTTTTGAAACTATCATTTCAACAAGTTCCTGAGGCGATGTGACTACTACTATCCCACTGATTGGAATTGACTGAAATACAGTCAAAGGCACATCTCCTGTTCCTGGCGGCATATCCACAAGCATAACATCAACATCCCCCCAAAGAACGTCTGTCCAGAATTGTTTTACCGCTCCTGCTATGACTGGTCCTCTCCATATCACCGGCTGTGTTTCATCATCAAGAAGAGCATTCATCGACATAATTTCTATTCCGGATTTTGATCTGACTGGCAGAATATTCTCTCCAATACCATGAGCTTTATCTTTCACTCCAAAAAGTTTGGGAATTGATGGTCCTGTTATATCTCCATCCAGAATTGCAGTTTTTAAACCTGCCTTCATTTCGCCAGTTGCAAGAAGAGATGTTACAAGTGATTTTCCTACCCCTCCTTTTCCACTTACAACGCCAATTACTTTCTTTATATTTGATTTGGATTCTTTTTTTATTTTAAGTCCATTTGGAGCAATGCGCTTTATTGTATTATCTATTTTTTCTGCCTGCTCCTTTGTCATATTATTTTGTGTTTCATCTGTCATATCGTTTGTAATTTTTTCTGGCATATAATTCTCCTCACTGTTCAATTTACTATTAATATTAAATACTGTTAAAAATAATTCTTATATTTAATTTTCTTGTAACATATGGTGTAGCAGACTTTGATTTTTTTTAGCATATCAAAAATACATATTGTAAATGGTTCTTTTGATATCCACATCATATAATATCATAAATATTAATTTATTTCTTTGCTAATATGCTCAAATGAATTATAATCAAACCGTGAAAGTCAACCATTATTTAAGGGGAAATAAACATGAGTACATCAACAAAAACAGTATATGTTATCGGTCATAAAAATCCTGATACAGATTCCGTTGCAGCATCAATTTCATATTCATATTTGAAAAATATATCAGATTCACGCTTAAATTATACAGCAGGGCGTTGTGGAAATATCAGTTCAGAAACACAGTATGTACTTGATCGTTTCAACGTGAAACCACCAAAATTCATAGGTGATGTAAGAACACAGGTTCGTGACATGGAAATACGATTCCTTCCTGGTGTCAATCAGGAAATGAGTATAAAGTCTGCTTGGCTTACGATGAAAGAAAATCAGGTTGTAACTCTTTGTATAACAGAAAATAAAAATCTTATCGGTCTTATAACTACAGGCGATATCATGGAATCCTATATGGGTGCTCAAGATCCGGATATTCTGTCAGAAGCAAAAACAAGTTACAAAAATATTGTAGAAACACTTGATGGTACCATGATTGCCGGCAATCCTGATGATATACAGTCCAGCGGAAAAGTTGTTATTGCTGCAGGAACTCCTGATCTTATGGAACAATATATACGGGTTAATGATGTCGTTATTCTTGGCGACAGGTATGACGCCCAATTGTCTGCTATTGAGATGGATGCAGGATGTCTTATCATCTGTTCAGGAGCAAAAGTTACTGCTTCCATACAAAAATTAGCTAAAGAGCATAACTGTAAAATAATCATAACTCCACATGATACATTTACTGTTGCACGCCTTATTACTCAGGCTCTGCCTATACGTTATTTCATGAAATCCAAGAATCTTATGACATTTAAACAGGATGACTACATTGAAGATATTCAGCCAGTTATGGCATCTACACGGCACCGCTATTTTCCTGTAATAAATTCTGAAGGACACTATGTCGGAATGGTCAGCCGTCGAAATTTCATTGGTGCACGAAAAAAACAGCTTATACTCGTTGATCACAATGAAAAAAGTCAGGCTGTAAATGGAATTGAAAATGCCGATATTCTCGAAATAATTGATCATCACAGACTTGGAACAATTTCAACAATGCAACCTGTATATTTTCGCAATCAGCCTTTAGGTTCAACATGCACTATAATATATATATTAAGATCGGAAGAGCGTCGTGT
>CALMUC010000040.1 GCA_937872845.1 uncultured Lachnospiraceae bacterium
AGCCACAACAGCAGCACCAGCCACAACAGCAGCGCCAGCTACAACAGCAGCACCATCAACTACTGAAGGAAATGTAGTACCATAATAAAAATTATGGCTGTAAGAGTGTGAAACTCAAAGCAGAGATTAATATAATCCTCCTAAAGCAGACAGGTTTAAAGACTGGGCTATTTTAGGAGGATTTTTATAGTTATAACAACAATTTAATGTAAGTTTATATGTTTATGAGAAATAAAAATACGGAGATTTACTTATGGAAACAGAGATTGGAACTATATCGTTAAGAGAGCTGTCGAGAAGTGTTTTACAGCACATTCAAAAGAATAATATAACAGGAATAGGTTATGATACTGTGAATCTTACATCTGTTAATAAAAAATGTAGTGACATTTTTACAGCGGCAGGATGTGCAGAATCAGAAGAAATAACAGATTTACAATACAATGAGAAAGAAAATTGGTTTTCAACAGGTGAATTGGCACTTTTAAGGGCGTCAAATAATCTTTGTATGAGCCGCAGCCAGCCTTTTGCGGTACAGATTCTTATAAATGCGGCAGCATCTGTTTCAGAGCAGGTAATACGTCAGGAGATGAACTGTCTGACAGAAATATGTAAGAAAAAAACTATACAGATTATAGGTGGTAATACATTTAAAAACGGAAAAGGTTCCGGATACAGTGTAAATATTATATTATATGGATGTATGAAGAAAAATGGCAGTAAGAGTGAAAATAAAGAAGATTTTCGTTATAAAAATGGTGCAGTTGTTTTGATTGGCAGCGCTGGTGAATTTGGTATGGAATATCTAGTGCGGAGAAATTATAGAAAATGTAAAGAAAGGTTTTCAGAGAGCTTTTTAAGACAATGTATAAAGGAAAAATCAGAATATGATATATCGGCAAAATCGGTAATAGATGATCTTCCGGAAAATGCATGGCTGCATGATGGAACATTTGGAGGAGTGTATCGTCTGATTTATGAAATTTCAGAAAAGACAGGAATGGGAATCAGAATTCATCATGAGAAAATTCCAATAACACAGGAAACTATAGAAATATCAGAATTTTTTAAAATAAATCCATATGAAATGAATGCGTGCGGTATGTATGCTTTAGTTTTCAAATCAGCATATGAAGCAGAAAAGTGTTTGAAAAGTGCAGAAAAAATGAAAATCACAGCAAGTATTGCAGGAGAACTTACTCAGGAAAAAACTAAAATTATTGATTCCGTAAGTGGTGAATGGGAAAGATATATTACTCCATATGAAAAAGATTCTGTATTTATGGTAAAATAGTGATGTATAAGAATAAAAAGAAATAGAATAAAAAGTTTACTGATTTGCAGGCTAAGTTTTAATAAAGGGAGGCATTATGCGAGAAGAATTATTACATTTGCTTGAGTCAAACAGTCGTATTAATCCAGAGGATTTGGCTGCAATGCTTGGAACAGACAAAGAAACGGTTGAAAAAGAAATCAAAGAGCTTGAAGATGAGAAAATAATTTGTGGATATCGTGCGGAAATTGACTGGGATAAAACTGATGAAGATCATGTCACAGCACTGATAGGAGTTAAAATTTCACCGGTCAGAGGACAGGGATTTGACAGAATTGCCGCGAGGATAAGCAAATTTGATGAAGTTCAGTCTGTGCATCTGATATCAGGGTCGGGTTCAGATCTTATTCTTACAATTGAAGGAAAGACGCTCAGGGATATTTCTCAGTTTGTATATAACAAAATCGCACCTCTTGAGTCAGTAGTTTCAACAGCGACATATTTTGTTCTGAGAAAGTATAAAGATAATGGAGTAATACTTGGTGATGATAGAGAAACTGATGAAAGGATTCAAATTACACCATGAAATCATATAATGAAACGGCAGTAAACATAAAACCATCCGGTATAAGAAAATTTTTTGATATTGTAAGTGAAATGCCAGATGCTATATCACTTGGTGTAGGAGAACCTGACTTTGAGACACCATGGCATATATCTGAAGAGGGAATTTATTCTCTGGAAAAGGGGAGGACATTTTACACTTCAAATTCCGGATTGAAAGAACTTAGAAATCAGATAGCAAAAATGTATGAGAGGAAATATCATACAAATTATAATGGTGAAAATGAATGTCTTGTTACAGTAGGCGGAAGCGAAGGAATTGATCTTGCACTTCGGGCACTTTGCAATCCGGGAGATGAGGTTATAATCCCTGAACCAAGTTATGTTTCATATATTCCTTGTACTGCACTTATTGGCGCGTTTCCTGTAACAATACAGCTGAAAGCTGAAAATAAATTTAAACTGACAGAAGCTGAACTGCGAAAATCAATCACGCATAAAACTAAGATAATTATTCTTTCTTACCCTAATAATCCAACCGGGGCAATTATGACACGTGAAGATTTACTTCCTATAGCAAAAGTTATAGAAGAAAACGATCTTTATGTTATATCAGATGAAATTTATTCTGAACTTAATTATGGAAAAGAGCCGCATGTAACCATAGCCTCTCTTCCCGGAATGCAGGAAAGAACTATTGTTGTCAATGGATTTTCAAAAGCATATGCAATGACAGGGTGGAGACTCGGATATGTACTTGCACCTGAGAAAATAGCAAATCTTATGACAAAAATACATCAGTTTGCAATCATGTGTGCGCCGACAACCAGTCAGTATGCTGCAATTGAAGCAGTTAAGAATGGTGATGCTGATATTTTAAAGATGCGCACATCATATAATGAGAGAAGAAGATATCTTGTAAAAAAACTTTCTGAAATAGGTATGCCGGCATTTGAACCTGAAGGTGCATTTTATATTTTTCCGAGCATTCAGAGTTTTGGAATGACAAGTGATGAATTTGCGACCAGACTTCTAAAACAGGAAAAACTTGCAGTTGTTCCTGGCGGAGCATTTGGAGAATCGGGCGAGGGGTTTGTTCGAATATCATATGCATATTCGATGGAACGTCTTAAAGAAGCCATGGAACGAATGGAAAGATTTGTTTCCGAAATAAGAAATGAGAGGAAATAAAAATGCTCAATATAGTATTACATGAGCCTGAAATGCCGGCAAATACAGGAAATATAGGAAGAACATGCGTTATAGCAGGGGCAGCACTCCATCTTATAGAACCACTCGGATTTCAAATAAATGATAAGATGATAAGACGTTCAGGTCTGGATTACTGGCCTCGACTTAATCATACAGAATATAGGGATATTTATGATTTCTATGTAAAATCAGGATTTTGTGGTGAATATGATCCGGATATTTTGCAAAGCACAAGTTTCAAATTAGACAGTGAAAAGAAAGCAGAGCCTTGTGGCGGCAGAATTTTTTATGCAACCACTAAAGGACGTCACAGATATTCTGATGTACAGTTTCATGATGGGGATTTTATTATGTTTGGTAAAGAGAGTGCTGGAATACCGGAAGAAATCCTGATAAAACATCCTGATGACTGTATAAGAATACCAATGAAACCGGAGGAACGTTCGCTTAATCTTTCAAATTCGGTAGCAATTGTACTTTATGAAGCCTTGCGACAGCTTGATTTTCCAGGACTCGAGGAAAAAGGAGAACTGCATCATCTTCACTGGTGATAATGTAATAAAAATCATAGATTTAACTTTATTTTGAATTCATTTGTAAATTTTATCTTGATAAGAGCAGACAATTGTTTCATTTGATTTAGATGTCTGCTCTTTTTTGTTTTGCAGAAGTATCATTTGCTGCCATTTTTGGAAGTGTAAATATAAATTCAGAACCTTCACCCTCATGTGAAATGACTTCAATAGTTTCGTTATGAGCTTTCATTATTTCTTTTGTTATAGCAAGACCAAGGCCTGTTCCACCTTTGTCTTTACCGCGTGAAGTATCCCCTTTATAAAATCTCGTCCATATTTTTTTTGCGGTATCGTCATTCATACCGATACCCTCATCTTTGACTGAAACATTTAATTTGTCTTCTTTTTCTGTTATTGTTACATATATTTTTTTGCCGGCAGGAGTAAATTTGAATGCATTGTCAATTAAGTTATAAACAACTTGTTGTATTTTTGTTTTATCTGCAGATACAAATGTATTTTCAGCATGGTTATTAAGATAAATGGCAATGTTTTTATTGATACATTTAATTTCAAATGTATTCAGTGTTGATTTTACAACATCAATAAAATCAAAATTTGAAATTTTCAGATAAGGACCATAACTTTCAAGACGATCAAGATCCAAAAGACCATTTGTAAGCTTAGTGAGTCTGTTAGTTTCATTCTGAACAACATGGAGATATTTACTTTGACTTTCAGGTGGAATTGTACCATCCAGTATAGCTTCAATGTATCCGTTTATTGAAGTCAGCGGAGATCTGAAATCATGAGAAATATTGCTGACAAAATCATGGCGGTATTCGTCAAATTTTGAAAGCTCATCTGCCATATATTCCATAGAGTCAGCAAGCTGACCGATTTCATCGTTGGAATGGATTTCAGTTTTTGCATCAAAATTTCCTTTTGAATATTCTTGAGCAACGGCAGAGAGTTTTTTGATAGGATTTATAACTTTATGAGACATGATTGCAAGGAAAAAGAATGCAATAGCAATTATTATCAGACATGGAATGTAACTTATACTGTAAATGCTCTTCATGGCATTTGTAACCTGACCGGCAGGAGCATGAAGTATGAGGGTTCCGGCATAAGAAGAAGCTGATGAAATTGCAGAAGTCGAAGAAGATGTGTTGTTTCCTGAAGGACTGTATGTGACAGGAACATTTATTGTCAGAACCTGACCACTGTACATTCCATAAAAGTTTCCTATGGTATGGAAATTTTTTTTCAGAGCATATTTGGAATCAAGATTATAAATATTATCAGGTATGGCTTTTGTAAGATAAATATCTGTATTGCCTTCAGCATTAAGCGGTGTAGCTATATTTGATTTATTTTCGATATCAGCATGTGAAATAACACGTCCGTCAGGATCGGCATACCATATGTCGGCGTTGAGTGCAGAAGAATAGTATGTAAGATAGTATGATAAATCTTTTTCTGACAATTCACCTGAAAAATATCCCGACACAGCCTGAGAGGCAATGAGAGAAGCCTCATTTGTAAGCGTCTGCTGCTTTTCGGATATCAATGATTTTCTTGTAAAATAAGAAATAAAATATATAAGAAATACAAATGATACAATCAGAATGATTAAAAA
>CALMUC010000041.1 GCA_937872845.1 uncultured Lachnospiraceae bacterium
TTGTTGCGGCAAGGCACTGTGGAGGACCGATAACGACAGCGGTAGTAGATAATCTTCAGTTTAAACAAGGCGCATTTGCCAATGAAATTGTTGTTGTGCGCGGAAAAATCACATATGTCGGACATACATCTATGGAAGTAAGAGTTGATTCGTATGTCGAAGATGTAGAAAATGGAGTCCGAAAGGTTATAAACAGAGCCTATCTTACAGAAGTATGTATTGATGAAAATGGAAATCCAAAAGAAGTTCCTTATGGAATCAAAATTGAAAACGAAGTGGAAAAGGCAGAGTGGGAAGGTGCTCTCCTGAGAATGGAAAATCGAAAGAAACGCAGAATTGAAGGGTTTTAAAGCGGAGGACGGAAAATGCAGAAATTTTATCTTGAAAACATGAATCTTAAAGTGACAATAAGTCAGCATGGAGCAGAACTTATAGATATTTTGAATAAAGAAAATGGGGCACATTATCTTTGGAATGCGGATCCGAAGTACTGGAAACGTACAGCACCTGTTCTTTTCCCTATTGTCGGAAGTCTGAAAGATAAAAAATTTACAGCTGAAGGCAAAAGTTTTACGATGTCTCAGCATGGATTTATGCGAGATACCGATTTTGAAATGAAAAAACAAAAAGATGGGAAAAGTATTACATTTACCGCTCAGTCAAATGAAGCTATGCTTGAACTCTATCCCTATAAATTTAAACTCGAAATAACATATACTCTGGATCATTACAAAGTGATCACAACATGGCGTGTGACAAATATAGATGATAAGGAAATTCATTTTCAGATAGGCGGACATCCCGCATTTATGTGTCCGGCAAGTGGCAAGGATAAGAAAACAGATGAATATCTGGTATTTGACTCAGATAACGATCTGAAATATTCACTTCTTGATGAAAATGGTCTTGTTTCATCTCATGATATTTTAAAAACAGATAACTCAGCAGTTCAGATAACTGAAGAAATGTTTGATCATGATGCACTTATCTTTGAAAAAGCCGGAGTACATCGTGTAAGTCTTTGCAATAAGGAAAAAATTGCATATTTGACAGTTTCATTTGATGCACCGCTTTTTGGAATATGGTCACCGGCAAAGAAAAATGCACCGTTTGTATGTATAGAACCATGGTTTGGCAGGGCTGATGGATCAGATTTTAAAGGTGATATAAAAGAACGTCTTTATGATAATGCACTTGAACCAGGGAAAGTATTTGAATCAGGATACACTATTGAAATAGAAAATTAAAAAAAATCAAAATAATAATGAACCAGAAGTTATCATTGAAGTCCGAAGATATAATATATATGATTTTTATGCAAAAAGTGTCTGTATTTTTTAATAAATCTGATGACAGATACAAATTTCTTGACATGGCGGGCTAAACCCGATATAACTGAAAAAGCGTATTTTGAAACGCATAGATATTTTAGGAGGAAGATAAAATGAACAAAACAGAACTGGTAGCAGCAATTGCAGAAAAAAGCAATCTTTCAAAGGTAGATTCAGAGAAAGCTTTAAGCGCATTTGTTGATTCAGTCAAGGAAGCACTTCAGAAGGGTGATAAGGTTTCACTTGTTGGATTTGGAACATTTGATGTTTCAGAGAGAGCAGCTCGTACAGGCCATAACCCAAGCACTGGTGCAGCAATTGAAATTGCAGCATCTAAGGCTCCTAAGTTTAAGGCCGGTAAGGCATTCAAGGATTCTCTGAACTAAATCCGGAATGAGAGAAGCCACGGTGTTCCGTGGCTTTTTTTAAAATCAGGAGGTATAAGTATGAGATTAGATAAATATCTGAAAGTTTCAAGAATGATAAAACGTCGTACTGTTGCAAATGATGCCTGTGATGCCGGACGTGTAAAGGTAAATGATAAGGTTGCACGAGCATCGCTTGAAGTAAAGGCAGGCGATATAATAGAAATTTCGTTTGGAAACAAAATTGTAAAGGCTGAAATTTTAAAGGTTACAGAGGCAGTAAAAAAAGAAGATGCGGAAAGTATGTTCAGGTACCTGACTGTTTAGATTTTTGAATGATAGATTATCAGAATAAAATCTGAAAATAGAATCATATGTAATTGAAAAAAAGTTATAATTTGATAAAAATCTAGTTGCAAAAGAAATTCGTCATGCTAGAATAAAAAGTAGTGCAGTCAGGTTTAGGAGAACAAACATGAGCAGTCATAAAAGGAAAATTGAAAAAAGATTGCAGCAGTCAAAGCTCAGTATTGTACTGTTTGCTTTTGTTGCTGTTTTGATAGTGGGTGTATGCGGAGTAAGGATGGTAAAACTGCATCAGCAGCAGCTTGAACTTACTGTTACTGAGAATACACTTAAATCTGAAAAGGAAGCTGTTGTACAAGAAGCAGATAACCTGAAAGAAAAAGCAAAATATATGCAGACAAACAAATATATTGAGGATGAAGCGAAGAACAAATTGGGACTTGTCAATCCGGACGAGATTTTAATTAAACCGAAGGAAGATGAATAAGAAGATGCGCTTGCCTTGAAAAAAGGCGGCGCTTTTTTATTTTTCGTAAAATACAGGAGTATTTAAAGGATGGAATTTGAGAGAAAAGCATTCGAATATATCAGTGAACACAACTTGCTGCAACCAGGAGATGGAATTGTTGTTGGTGTATCAGGTGGGGCAGATTCTGTTGCGCTTTTTGAAATGTTATCTTCCCTTTCGAAAAGTGAAAATTACCATCTGGCTGTTGTACATGTTAATCATGGAATCCGTGGAAAAGATGCAGATGAAGATGAGAACTTTGTAAAAGCACTTGCTGAAAAGAATGGATGCAGGTGTTTTGTACTTCATGAAAATGTACCGGAATATGCATATGAACATAAAATGACAGAGGAAGAAGCCGGCAGAAAACTGCGTTATGAATTTTTTGAAAAAGTTCGTGTATCGGAAAGCATGAATAAAATTGCTGTTGCACATCATGTTGAAGATCTGGCTGAAACTGTGATATTTCAGATGGCACGAGGAAGTCTTGTTTCAGGTCTGGGTGGAATGAGTCCTGAAAAAGGATATGTTATAAGACCGCTTTTGTCTCATACAAGGCGTGAGATTGAAAAGTATCTTTCAGAAAAAGGTGTTTCATTTCGAAAAGATAAGACTAATGATTCATTGGAATATGCAAGAAACCGGATAAGGCATGAAATATTACCTGTTCTTTCTGAAATAAATAATGGAGCTGTAATGCATATTGCAGATATGGCTGAAAATATGCGGATTCTAGATGATGATATAAAAAAGAGAGCGGCAGAATTTCCGCTGCAGATAGATAACAGTAATGCGGTCAGGATAGATTTATCAATTGATTATCTTGAAAAAGAACTGATCATTGTCCAGGGCGAAATAATACTCAGAGTTATCGAATTACTTTCAGGAAGACGTAAGGATATAACCAATGCACATATAAAAGCAGTTCTTGAACTTACAGGAAAACGAAGTGGAAGTATAATAAATCTTCCATATGGTATTTCTGCCAGAAAAAACTATCACAGTCTTATTCTTGAAAAAATAAACTTTTGCGAAGAGAGAAAAACAGGCAGGTTAAGATGTATTGTACAGGATGCAGATGAAAATCTGGAAATTCTAAAAAAAAATTATACGAAACAGATTGATTGTGATAAGATAAAAAATGCTTTGCAGCTCAGGAATATGGAACCGGAAGACTATATAGTAATTACAAAAGCTGGTGGACAGAAAAAACTGAGAAAGGCTTTTACAGATCTTAAGATAGATATATGTGAAAGGGAACATGTACCTGTAGTAGCAGATGGAAATGAAATAGTCTGGATTGTAGGGTATCGTTTGAGTGAAAGATATAAGGTTTCTGAGAAAACAAAAAAAATAATGATATTGACATATGAACAGCCTGGTCAGTGAAAAATTATATTGTAAATAATAAAATGGAGGAGAAAGATGAAGGACGAGATCAGTGTACTTATTTCAAATGAAAAATTAATAGAAAGAATCACTGAAATGGGTAAAAAAGTAAGTGAAGATTATAATGGTGAGAGCGTTCATCTTGTTGGAATTTTAAAGGGCAGTGTGTTCTTTATGTGTGAGCTTGCAAAACACATATCTGTTCCTGTGACCATGGATTTTATTTCAGTATCAAGTTATGGAGATGGAACAAAATCATCTGGTATTGTAAAGTTTAACAAGGATCTTGATGAATCAATAGAAGGTAAGAACGTTATTCTTGTGGAAGATATTTTGGATTCGGGAAGAACACTCAGCTACGTTGTAGATATCATGAAGGGTAGAAAACCTAAAACATTAAGTGTTATAACACTTCTTGATAAGCCTGAAAGAAGAGTTGTGCCAGTTGAACTGAATATGACAGGGTTTGCTGTTCCGGATAAATTCATAGTAGGCTTTGGTCTTGATTATGCACAAAGGTATAGAAACCTTTCATATATCGGCGTGATTGAAAAATTTGGGGATGAGAATTAACAAAATGTATCAATAAGGAAATTCACTAAATAGAAAGGCTATATAGAAAAGGTATGGAAAAGAAAGCTAAACGTGGAATATGGATTTATATCATAATTGTAATTGCGTTAATTGCTGTATGCATAATATTTAATAATATGAATCAAAACGTAAATGCAATGTACACAAATGCGGATCTCGTCAAAGATTTAAAAAGAAACGCTGTAAAAAGTGTTGAGGTTATACAAAATAAAGAGGTTCCTACAGGAAAAATCCTCGTATCATTTGCAGATGGTTCATATATAAAGTTTTATACATCAGATGTTAAAGATACAGAGAAAATTCTGAAAGATGACAGCTCAATCAGGTGGACGCTTACAGATGTGCAGCGACAGCCTGTATGGGAAAAAGCTTTGCCTTATATATTTGCTGTTCTTTTATTTGCAGCATTGATATTTATTTTATTTGGACGTGCATCTGCAATGGGCGGCGGACAGGCTGGACAACTGAGTAATTTTGGAAAGAGCCGTGCGCGTAAAATGAACAGTACTTTTGGATTTAAGGATGTTGCAGGACTTGAAGAGGAAAAAGAAGAACTTGCACAGATTGTTGATTTTTTGAAAGATCCTGCTAAGTATTTAAAAGTAGGAGCACATATACCTAAGGGAGTAATTCTCGTTGGTCCTCCGGGAACGGGAAAAACACTGCTTGCAAAGGCAGTGTCTGGTGAAGCCGGAGTTCCGTTCTTTTCAATATCAGGATCTGATTTTGTTGAAATGTTTGTAGGAGTCGGTGCGGCAAGAGTCAGGGATCTTTTTGAAGAAGCCAAGAAATGTGAACCATGTATTATATTTATAGATGAGATAGATGCAGTTGCAAGAAGAAGAGGTTCGGGACTTGGCGGAGGACATGACGAACGTGAACAGACTCTGAATCAGCTTCTTGTAGAGATGGATGGAATGGCGGTAAATACGGGTATAATAGTTATGGCGGCTACTAATCGTATTGACATTCTGGATCCTGCGATTTTGAGACCGGGACGTTTTGACAGAAAAGTTGCAGTCGGAAGACCTGATATACGTGGAAGAGAAGAAATATTAAAAATACATACTAAGAAAAAACCGCTTGCTGACAATGTAGATCTACATGAAATCGCCCGTACAACAGCTGGATTTTCTGGTGCAGATATTGAAAACCTTATGAATGAATCTGCAATATTGGCAGCGAGAAATAACCGGCTTTACATATCTAAGGAAGATATAGATTCAGCATTTATTAAAGTTGGAATTGGAACAGAGAAGAGATCACGTGTTGTACCTGAATCAGAAAGAAAAATTACAGCTTATCATGAATCGGGTCATGCGATTCTTTTTCATGAATTATCAAAGATGGATAAAGTATATAGAATTTCAATCATTCCGACAGGGATTGGAGCTGCAGGATATACTATGCCTCTTCCGGAAAATGATAATGTTTTTATGACCAAAACAAAAATGATGCAGCAGATAGAAGTCAGTCTTGGAGGAAGAATTGCAGAAGAAATTATTTTTGATGATATCACAACGGGTGCTTCACAGGACATAAAAGAAGCTTCACGGTATGCACGCGCCATGGTTGTAAAATATGGTTTTTCTGATAAATTGGGACTCATAAATTATGAACCAAGTGATGACGATGAGGTGTTTATTGGCCGTGAAATAGGACATACAAGGAGCTATAGTGAAAAAATAGCATCAGATATAGATGAAGAGGTTAAAAAAATAATGGATGAGTGCTACAAGAAAGCACGTGAAATTATTGAAGCAAATATTGACATACTTCATGAATCTTCAAAACTTCTTTTGGAACAGGAAACTCTCAATGGGGAAGAATTTGATGCATTATTTAAAAAAGGTCAGGAAGTGTAATACTGATAGAAGAATATTGTAAAAATTCACAACATAACTTATGTAAATTCAAGAAAATATACAAAAAATGACAGGCGCAAAAGAAACACTCGTCAGAATTTACAAAAAAATCAGAAAAATAAAAAAAAGTTTGGGAAGATATTTTTTGAGGGGTGAGTATAATCATAATTGTAACCCCCCAATACATTATATAGTTTTTTGCTACACCCCATAAGTAACAAAATACCTTCTCCGAGAGAGCAGCCGTGCGTGGCTGCTCTCTTTCATTTATGGGAAAAACTTGTTTAAATAGAATACTTGTATTAAAATTATATAAGTTTTGCAGTTATGAAAAGAAAAAGAAAAGCTTTCTGTCAAGTTTTTTATAATATAAATATTAAACGGATGACAGAACTATTTTTGTGGAGGAATGATCGTGCGTGACGACGCTGCTTACAGTTTGATACAGCATATATTTTGTTCAACTATGATTTTGAACTTTGGAGCTTTATTTTCAGATGGCACGCCACGGTTCTTGTCTCCGGCGGAACCTCTTATAGGAGATGATCTGACAATACGCTTTCGTACTGCGCACAGCAATGCAGATGATGTTGTTCTTGTACATGATGGTGTGAGAACTGAGATGAAGATTGCATCTCATGATTCTATTTTTGACTATTATGAAGCGGTTATACCTGATGTAAAAGTGTGTATCAGATATTATTTTGAAATTCATCTTGGCAGACTTTCTGTAATATATAATAGACTTGGCGCAATACGTGATGAAAACAGTGACTATGATTTTATGGTTGTGCCTGGATTTAGAACACCTGATTGGGCCAAGGGAGCTGTATTCTATCAGATTTTTGTGGATCGGTTCTGTAATGGAGATAAAACGAATGATGTTCTGACTGATGAATACGCATATGTTGGAAGTCATGTTCAGCATGTAGAGGACTGGAATAAAACTCCGGACAGTATGGATGTCGGAAATTTTTATGGTGGAGATCTTCAGGGAGTAATTTACAAACTGGATTATTTGAAGAATCTAGGTGTGGATGCTGTATATTTGAACCCTGTTTTTGTTTCACCATCAAATCATAAATATGATATTCAGGACTATGATTATATAGATCCTCATTTTGGAAAGATTGTAAAGGATGAAGGAGAACTCCTGAAGTCTGGTGAAGGAGAAAATGAAAATAAGAATGCGTCACGTTATATTTGCCGTGTGACTGATAAGGAAAATCTCGAGGCATCAAATAAATTGTTTATAGAACTTGTAGAAGAAGTTCATAAACGAGGAATGAAGATAATTCTTGATGGAGTATTTAACCATTGCGGCTCATTCAATAAATGGCTTGATAAGGAATGTATCTATGAAAAAAATTCGGAATATGAAAAGGGCGCTTTTGTATCAAGTGAGAGTCCATATAGGAGTTTCTTTAAATTCAATGATGAAAACTCATGGCCATATAATGGAAATTATGATGGATGGTGGGGACATGATACACTTCCTAAACTTAACTATGAAGGCTCTGAAAAACTTCATGATTATATTATAAATATAGGGCGAAAATGGGTCTCACCACCATATAATTGTGATGGCTGGAGACTTGATGTTGCTGCAGATCTTGGAATGTCTGAGGAATATAATCACAGATTCTGGAGAGATTTCAGAAATGCTGTAAAAGAAGCAAATCCTGATGCAATTATTCTTGCAGAACATTATGGAAATCCGAAAGCATGGCTTCAGGGTGATCAATGGGATACGATAATGAACTATGGAGCATTTATGGAACCTATTACATGGTTCCTGACAGGACTGGAGAAACATAGTGATGAATTCCGCGGTGATTTTCTTGGAAATGCAGATGTATTTGTAGGCTCTATCCGTAATTATATGGCATATTTTATGTATGATTCATTGTATGTTGCAATGAATGAACTTTCAAATCATGATCATTCCAGATTTCTTACAAGAACTAATCATCGCGTAGGGCGTATAAATACACTCGGGTCGCAGGCGGCAGATGAAAATACAGATAAAAATCTGATGAGAATGGCAGTTGTATTTCAAATGACATGGCCGGGTGCGCCTACAATTTATTATGGTGATGAGGCTGGAGTGTGTGGATGGACCGACCCGGATTCGCGAAGGACATATCCATGGGGACATGAAGACAGACAAATGATAGAATTTCATCGTAGTCTGATAAGAATTCATAAAGAACATCAGTCTCTTGTTACGGGTTCACTTAAATTTCTGCATGGTCAGCAGAAACTTATTGCTTATGGAAGATTTAACGAAGATGAAGCCGTTGCAGTTATAATAAATAATGACTATGAAGATCATGAGGTGAAGCTGCATGTGCGGGAACTTGGTGTTCATAACAATCGATCGATGAAGCGTATTATACTGACAGATGAAAGCGGGTTTTCAACCGATGATTATATGTATATGGTTCAGAATAATGTACTTACATGCACAGTTCCAAAAATGTCAGCGGAAGTACTTTACTGTAAGATATAAAATGATAAATAAATCAGTAAACCCGGCAGAGTAATCTGTCGGGTTTTACTTACAATACAAAGAAACTACACAAACTGGGAGAATTCGAAATGGCAGATTTCAAATTGGTATCCTCATATGAACCGACCGGAGACCAGCCAATGGCAATAGATGGATTGGTAAATGGATATAAAAATGGTAAGAAACATCAGACTCTTCTTGGGGTAACGGGATCCGGTAAAACATTTACAATGGCAAATGTAATAAAAGCTTTGGGAAAACCAACACTTATTATTTCACATAATAAAACTCTGGCAGCACAGCTTTATGGCGAAATGAAATCATTTTTCCCCGAAAATGCTGTTGAGTATTTTGTTTCATACTATGATTATTATCAGCCTGAAGCTTATATGCCGCAGACGGATCAATATATAGCAAAAGACTCGGCCGTAAATGATGAAATAGACAAGCTCCGCCATAGTGCGACTGCTTCTCTTATAGAAAAGAAAGATGTTATAGTAGTTTCTTCTGTTTCGTGTATATATGGAATAGGAAATCCTGAAGATTATAAATCAATGATGCTTTCACTTAGACCGGGAATGCAGATTGACAGGGATGCACTGATTGAGCAGCTTGTAAATATGCAATTTGCCAGAAATGATATGGATTTTCATCGTGCAACATTTCGTGTAAAAGGGGATGTTGTGGATATTATTCCCGCTAATAAAGATGATGAAGCATTGCGGGTAGAATTTTTTGGGGATGAAATTGATCGCCTGTCTGAGTTTGATCCTGTTACGGGAGAAATCAAAAGGGATGTCAATTTTGAATGCCTTTTCCCTGCATCATATTATGTAGTTCAGCCTGATAAAATTGAAAATGCAATTGCAGAGATAGATGCTGAAAAAAAAGAACGTGTTAAATGGTTCAAGGCACATGACAAACTGCTTGAGGCACAGAGAATTGAGGAACGGACTGACTTTGACGAAGAGATGCTTCGGGAAACAGGATTTTGCCCGGGAATAGAAAATTACACGAGAATTTTGACCGGTGGTAAACCGGGAGAACCGCCAAGTACTCTGATGGATTTTTTTGGCGATGATTATCTTTTAATTGTAGATGAATCGCATATAACACTTCCTCAGGTAAGAGGAATGTATGGTGGGAATAAACAGAGAAAACAGACTCTCATAGATTATGGTTTTCGTCTGCCGTCAGCTATGGATAACCGCCCATTGGATTTTTCTGAATTTGAAAAACGTGTAGATAAAATTATGTATGTTTCGGCAACTCCGGGAGTTTATGAAAAAGAACATGAAGAAAACAGACTTGAACAGGTTATAAGACCGACAGGACTTCTCGATCCTCCGATAGAAGTGCGTCCTGTGGAAGGACAGGTTGACGATCTTTATAATGAAATAAAAAAGGAAACAGAAAAAAAGAATAAAATTCTTGTTACAACACTTACAAAACGTATGGCAGAAGAACTTACAGACTATCTGAGAGGACTTGATGTGAAAGTCAAATATCTTCATTCCGATATAGATACTATGGAAAGGATGGAAATAGTAAGAGATTTGAGACTTGGAGTATTTGACGTTCTGGTAGGTATAAACCTGCTTAGAGAAGGACTAGATATACCAGAGATTACGCTTGTTGCAATACTTGATGCTGATAAAGAAGGCTTTTTGCGTTCAGCAACATCTCTTGTGCAGACTGTCGGAAGAGCGGCAAGAAATGTTGACGGACATGTAATAATGTATGCAAATACTATTACTGACTCGATGAAAGTGGCAATAGATGAAACAAAACGCAGACGTATAATACAGCAGAAATATAATGAAGAACACGGAATTACCCCGCAAACAATAAAAAAGGCTGTAAGAGATCTTATATCGACAGGAACAGAAGAAAGAAAAACTGAAAATGGTCAGCGTATAAGCAAAGATATTGATCTTATGAATAAGAAAGAGATTAAGAAAGAGATAGAGAGAATTACAAAGAAAATGAATCAGGCAGCAACAGACCTGAATTTTGAACTGGCAGCAATTCTTCGTGATGAAATAATAGAAATGAAAGTAAAGCTCAGAGATTATGATAAATAACAAGCTATGAAAAAACTATAGCGGACTCATGCAGAAAATAAAAGAAAGTGTAACGTCTATTATGGATGAAATAAAATATATTACAATTAAAGGCGCAAGGGAACATAATCTGAAAAATGTAGATTTAAAACTCCCAAGAAACAAATTTATAGTTTTTACAGGATTGTCTGGTTCCGGCAAGTCTTCTCTGGCATTTGATACCATCTACGCAGAAGGTCAAAGACGGTATATTGAATCACTTTCAAGCTATGCCAGAATGTTTCTCGGGCAGGCAGATAAGCCTGATGTTGATAAAATAGAAGGACTTTCACCGGCAATTTCAATAGATCAGAAAACTACAAATAGGAACCCACGTTCCACTGTAGGCACAGTTACTGAAATATATGATTATCTCAGACTGCTTTATGCACGTGTAGGAATCCCACATTGTCCAAATTGCGGACGTGTTATTGAAAGACAGACAGTAGATCAGATGGTAGGAATAATAAAAAAACTTCCTGAGAAAACGAAGTTTCAGGTACTCGCGCCAGTTGTAAGCGGACGCAAGGGTATGTATGAAAAAGTTTTTGAAAAAGCAAAAAAGTCAGGATTTGTGCGAGTTATTGTTGACGGGAATACATATACACTGGATGAAGAGATCAAACTCGAAAAAAATAAAAAACATGATATTGACATAGTTGTTGACAGACTTGTTATAAAGGATGGCATGGATAATCGCCTGTCAGGCTCGCTTGAAACCGCTATGAAACAGTCAGATGGTGTTGTCAAGATAGATGTAATAGGAGATAAAGTTCTCACATTTTCTGATAGTTTTGCATGCCCGTATTGTGGAATATCCATAGAGGAAATAGAACCGCGTTCATTTTCATTTAATAATCCATTTGGAGCGTGCCCTGCATGTACGGGAATAGGATATAAACAAAAATTTGATATAGACCTTATAATTCCTGATAAGTCAAGGACACTGAATGAAGGAATCTTTGCTGTTCCGGGATGGCAGTCAAGTCAGGATACCAAGAGCTTTACACACGCCGTTCTCGCTGCACTTTCAGTTAAATACGGGTTTTCTCTGGATACGCCATTCTGCAATCTTTCCGACAAGGCTAAAGATGTAATTATAAATGGAACACATGGTGAAATTATCGAAATCCATTATCAAAGTACAAGAAGCAGCAAAAATGTATTCAGACATCCGTTTGAAGGTGTCCTGAAAAATGTAGACGACAGATACAGAATGACCGGTTCAGCTTCGGCAAAGGAAGATTATGAGTCGTTTATGACTTTTATTCCGTGCGAAGAATGTCATGGAAAAAGGCTTAAACCATCATCACTGGCTGTCACAGTCGGAGATAAAAACATTTTTGATATGACAGAAATGTCAGTTGATAATCTGAAAGACTATATAGAAAAAATAGAACTCAGTGACAGACAGCGCATGATAGGAAATGACATTTTAAAGGAAATAGATTCAAGGCTGAAATTCATGTCAAATGTAGGACTTAACTATTTGACGCTTAGCCGTGCTACAGCTACGCTTTCTGGTGGAGAGGCACAGAGAATAAGGCTTGCTACACAGATAGGTTCAGGACTTGTCGGAGTTACTTATATTCTGGATGAGCCGTCAATAGGACTTCATCAGCGTGATAACAGCAGACTGATAGAGTCATTGAAAAATCTTCAGAGCCTTGGAAATACTTTGATTGTTGTAGAACATGATGAAGATACCATGCGTGCAGCAGATATGATTGTGGATATCGGACCGGGAGCCGGAAGAAACGGTGGAGAGATTGTTGCGGTAGGTACAGCCGATGAACTTATGAAAAATGAGGCATCTGTGACAGGACAGTATTTATCGCACAAACTTGAAATACCTGTGCCGTCAGTAAGAAGAACTCCGACTGACTGGATAGTAATAAAGGGAGCAAGAGAACATAACCTTAAGAATATAGATGTTAAGATACCTTTGGGCGTATTTACAGTAGTTACAGGCGTTTCCGGCTCCGGAAAAAGCTCACTTATAAATGAAATCCTTAAGAAAAGGCTGCTCAGGGATTTGAACCGTGCCAGGGTGAAACCTGGAGAACATGATGAAATAACAGGATTTGAAAAACTGGATAAAGTAATAGATATTGATCAGTCGCCGATAGGCCGTTCACCC
>CALMUC010000042.1 GCA_937872845.1 uncultured Lachnospiraceae bacterium
GGAAAATTGTAACTGCCTTTGTAGAAAACGGATTGGAGGTATCGGAGGCGCATACCTGTGAAGAAAGTCTTGAAGATTACTTCAAGCGTGTGACAGGGGGCGAAGGAATTGCTTAAACTAATCAAATGCGAATTTTTGAAATTGAAACGGAAGAAATTTATTCCGCTGATTATTCTGGCTGCTTTCCTGTTTCCAATCCCGCTGACTTATCTGATGACAACGCCCTCTATGATGGAGCGATATACGGATCGGGCAGATGCTTTCGATGGACTATTTAACATGGTGTTGGGATATGGTATCCAGTTTTTACTGCCCTGCATTATCGGAGTGATTGCCGCTATTCTGTTTTTTATGGAACGCGACAACGATACATTCAAAAATCTGCGTACAATTCCCGTAACCAGCACGCAAATGGTACTTGCAAAGATTATTGTCCTTTTTATCTTTGGAATTGTTTTTTGCGTGGCTTCTACCATTGCAACAATTCTTTGCGGAATTGGAACATTAGAAGTTTATGGAATTGGTTATAAGCTGTTTTTGGCGGTTGAAACGGGGATCTTCATTACGGCAGGAACACTCCCGTTGATTGTCCTTGTTGTCTTTTTCAGTAAGACCTATGTTTTTTCCATTTTGTTGTGTGTCTTTTACAGCGTTCTGAACATGAGTGCTACGGCATTGTTTGACACACTGCCTAAAACTATGTTATGGCTTCTGCCCACGCCACTGACTACATTTTGGAGTGCGGGAGATATGGCGGCTCATGGAATAAAAATGGACTTGGAGCAAATGACAGGGCTAATTCCCTCAACATTTCAAGTTGTATTCATTCTTGGGATCATGGCATTGGTTTCGTTCTTACTGATTGACAGATTATATAAGCAGAGGGGGGAATAAACATGGTTCGCATTGTAAAAACAGAATTTTATAAATTGAAAAGGTATCATATCCTTTGGGCGGGCGTTGCACTCATGCTCCTATCCGTCCTGCTGACCTTGTTTACCTCTATGGCGAATGATGGTTCCGTTTGGGATTTTGCCTATCTTACAGAACAGGTCATCAAAAACAATATGTCCATGATTTTTCCGATGTGTATCAGCCTAATTGCTGGATATATGATTTCTCGTGAGCAGACGGATGACACATTGAAAAATATTCTGACTGTGCCGATCTCTTTTAAGAAACTGTTGACCGGAAAATTGATTGTGTGCGGCGTATTGTCTATTATTTTCGGGCTGATATGCAGTCTGTTTACAATCATAGCAGAAATGATTGTGGGATTTCCCGGCTTTGAGATTTCCTTAGCTCTAAAAGCAGCCTTGCAGATTACTGCGGTTAATTTCTTTTTATATCTTGCGGTTCTGCCGATTATCGCTCTTACTTGTCGGAGGGCAGGCAGCTTTTTAGTCGGTGTAATCATTGCTTTTGTCTATGGATATGGAGGGATGTTTGCCGCAGGAAATATGACATTAGCAAACCTTTATCCGATTACCGCAAGTCTTGGAATGGTAGGCTACCGTAGCTATGATACCGCAGTCAACTGGAATATCGGAACCTGTTCTTGCAGTCTTGCGCTTGCTGTCGTTATTTCTGCCATCTTGATTTTGTGCATGAAAGAACGAGAAGCAACCCAAACAAAGAAAAAGGCCAAAAAGGTAGCTCCAAAGAAAGGCTGGTGATGATTTTATGAAGAAAATAGTTTTAGCATTAACATTCGTCCTTGTGGGAAGTTTTATGCTTGCTGGCTGTTCAAAAGATGAAATTCTCAATCATTACAATAACATTGTTCAATCTGCGGGCTCCATAGAACTGACAGGGAAATCGTCACTGCAAGGGGAAAAAGAAAAAGGAATTGATGATTATACAGGGACTTATACGGCTGATTATGCGAACTTTTCAGGTACAGAGTATTTGTTCGGAGGAACTTCCATAAAGAGAGAAGCCGGTAAGGAGCTGTCCATTGATTGCACCTTGGAGATTACGGAAGGTACTGCAAAAGTATTTTGGATTTCTGGATCTGATGAAGCAGTCACGTTGATTGAAGCAACCGGAACTTATAGTGACACAATTACACTTCCTGATGGTGGAAATTATATTGGCATTGAATGTGAGAATTTCACTGGAAACATTGAATTAAATATTGAATAATACTCTGCCGGACGACGGCAAAAGAAAAAAAGCCGTCGTAGAGCAGACAATT
>CALMUC010000043.1 GCA_937872845.1 uncultured Lachnospiraceae bacterium
CGTGTGCTCTTCCGATCTAATATTCCAAATGAACTAAACAATAAAAGTGCAGCATCCTCAGGAAAATTTTTATCTCCTGTTTCAGGAATCCGGTTTGAATCATATTTTTTTTCTGTTTTATCTGTTTTAGAATAGGATTTTTTTGACGATCCACTCTCTGATATTAAATTTGTCTTTTCTGATTCATTTGTCTTTTGATTTTCAACTGTATTATCATTACTTTCAGTTTTTTCATCCACTTGAGAAATCTTTATGAATTCGGCAGATACCACAACATCCATATCAGGCATAATAAATGTATATCCATTAATATTAACATTATTAACATAAATTGCTTTTAATTTATATCCTTCATCAGGTTCAACACTTAATGTTATCGTATCACCCTTTTTTACATCTGAACTTTTTAAGACAATTTTTCCGCCTGCATTACTTAAAGTATCATCTGCTGTTTTTATATGCAGTAATTTTCCATTACTTTCATTATTTATTTCAACATCACCAGCTGAATCATCTTTAAGATCTGATTCTTCTTTTTCTATATTTTTTTCCCAATGTGCATAAATCTCGCAATCATCTTTAAAAATTGTATTTGCAGAAATTTTCATCCCTCCATCTGCTGTCGAAAACCATCCATCAAACTTATATCCCTTGCGAACAGCCTCTGGCAATTCCTGCAATTTCCATCCTGACGCGGTGTAAAGTTCTTTAACATTGCAATTTCCGCCATTAACATTAAAGATTATTTTATAATTATTCAATGCAAAATTTGCAGTATATGCATCAGCTTCATAAATTCCTGTATTACTATTTTTTATTGGAACAAGTAATTTATCTCTTGAAACGACATTTTCATTTTTGTCAGTCCAGTTTATAAAATGAAATCCTTCTTCTGCCTGTGCAGTTGAGCCTTTTGCTTTTCCTGTTGCTGGTGCAAGATATTCATCTGTAACAGACACATCACCCATGTTTTTATCTGATGATACATAGTTAATTGACACTTTGTCATTTTCTTTCCATATTGCATACAATGTACCACTATATCCATTTACAATATTTTTTACATTTTCCATATCATAATATTCTGGCAATGTATCATTCTTATCTGCAGACCATCCGGCAAATGTATAACCATTTCTTGCATACAGATTCGAATTCAGACATTTCAGACTATCATTATATACAAATGATTCATCCTGCATTATGCCATATGCATCTTCAGCATTCTTATCGAAATTTATGACATATTTATTCCATTCAAATATAGCTGAATAATTCAAATCTTCCCGTATATTCTCTATTGTATAACTGGTATTTCTGCTTACAGTTTCATCATCCTTTTTCCACTCAACAAAATGGCTGCCTGCAGCAGGCAATGCATAAAGAGTAACCGATTTTCCATAATCAACTTTACCACTTCCTGTAACTGTACCCGCTTCAGGTTCTGCAATATCTCCTATATATGTATTACATGATACTGTATATGTAAGCTTTTTAAAATTTGATGTATATGTCATACTTTCATAAATGCCTGAACCGTTTTTTGATGGAATTATTGTTTTCTTATCTGACACAACTTTTCCATTCCGATCTGTCCAATTTACAAATTCATAACCCTCATCTGCAATTGCAGTGGAGCCTTGAACACTTCCTGTTTCTACACCCACATTTTCTTCATTACTTGAATTGTTTCCACCTTCAGTATGAGCATACACCAGTCCTGCAGAATTTTCATGCCACTTTGCATATAATGTAACAACATTATTGTTTGCCCTCTTCTGAAAATCATCCCAGGATATTGTACCTTTTTCTTCAATATATACATCTCCATTGTCAGTCAGAGACCATCCGGCAAATGAATAATTTGATTTGCTGAATTTATTTTCTGCCGCCTCTGAATCTGTATTATATAATACTGATTCATCAGGCATTTCCCCTTTTCCACTGTTGGCTTCATAATGAATTTTATAATCAATTGGTTTCCAATGAGCTGTATATGTTTTTTCTTCGCTGCTGCCCTTTTGAATAGTTACATTTTTCTGTTCCTCTGTACCATTTGAACCCGTCCATCCGGTAAAAATAAATCCGGGTCTTGTCGGTTCTTCAATTGTAATATCAGAATCAAATCTTGTATATGATTGTGGATTTGACTTTGCATTTATTCCACCTTCAAGATTATATGTAATATCATATGAAACAACTTGAGGAGCATCAAAATCCACACTTACTGAACCTGTTTTTTCTGCCTGATTAAATTTACTTATATCAATCGTTATTACTACAGTAGCATTATCTTCACCAACAATACTGTCAATCGGAGTTCCGGAAAATTCACCATCCGCGTTCCAATGCATATTAAATTGATGATTTGCAACAATATAAAAATGATAACTTCCTGCACTTATACCTGTATATGTTATCGTATAGATTTTATTTCCAGTTTCCGTCATATCATTTGCTGTATCAGCCGGATCATAATTACTTGTACAAAGTCCAGGATCTCCTGCCACAGTAAGTGAATTTATAACATCTGCTGTGGCAAGATTTGGAGCATCCACTGCAATCTTTTTTGTTGAATCATTAAAATATACTGTCACATCACATGTCGCTGATAATTTTATCTGATAATTCTGTTCTCCATTTCCCCACACATTATTAAAAGTGCCATCTGTAACTTTAAAATTATAGTCTCCTGAATTTATGCTGTTGAATACTTTTTTATAGGTATATTCATCTCCATTAAACTCATATTTCCCTTCAGTCATTTCATTGATTGATGGATCCCAATTTGAACCGCAAAGTCCTGAATCACCTGCAACTGTATATGTTGATGATGCTGCATCCGCCATTGATGCAGATAAAAATTCCAGCAGACAGACCATTATTGCTAAAACTGCAGATCGGAAG
>CALMUC010000044.1 GCA_937872845.1 uncultured Lachnospiraceae bacterium
TCTTTCCCTACACGACGCTCTTCCGATCTTGAACTGTCTGCTTGTAAACTTTTTTTTGATAAATTTGCATATATATCTTTTTTCGTTTTTCTATAATTCATAATATTCTTGTCCATTTTAATAATTAAAGTAAACAAGTTCATCCTGTGCAGGATCAGATTTTTCTATTTTATCAATAAAAATAACCGGACCTTCTCCCTCAAACTCAGGATAATATTCTTTTTTTATTGTTCCTTCTATGATAACCCAGTCACGATCTTTTAAATTTTTCGCCTCATCTGAATATGATTTAAATCCGACAAATTGAATATCTGCTGCACAGCATGTCATAGCAAATCGTCCCGGAACAAATGTCTCATCATTATAATTCTCCGGATGAAATACCTGTGCCTTGGTTCGAATCCTCTTACCAACATACTTATCAGGATTATCAGCTGCATCAATATAAAAAATACCATAATCTTCATCTTCAAGATCTATTTCAGACTTATCAGTATCATAAGGAAGTGCGGCCTCTTCGTCACTTTCAATAGGACTTCCATCCTCACCTTCAAATATGACTTGAGCCCTACGATTAACAGCTCGAACACTTCTTCGGTATTCTGCCATTTTTGTATTTTCATTACATCTGTTAAATATAATCATATCTGCATTTCTCAGCTCATCCATCATTGTTTTTTTCATATTTGCAACATATACATCAAATGTAGCCGCATCAACAAATGATATGACCTGAACAACTGTCCATCCCTTTGGAACTCTTACATTAAATATCTTATCAAGTTCCCACATTCCATTATATTCAATCAATACATTCTGGGGATTATATTTTTTTCCCATCTCCAGAAGATATTCTGATGACAAATGTTCTTCATCTATCTCCTCAAGAAATACATTTTTCTTTTTCAGAGTTTCAACATCATATTCTTCTTCTCCATCTTCACAAACAAGGAGAAGTGTCCTCTGACCTTCTGTAAAATCCTGATCAACAAGTGTCTCACGCGCAAATTTTGTTTTCCCGCTTCCAAGAAAACCCATAAAAATATATACCGGTATTTCTTTTTCCATTGCCATATTAAAATCCTCTTTATATTTATTACTTTATATCAAAAAGTTCCGCAATCAGATTTTCTTTAAGTTCACTTCCTATTACACAAATCTTTCCAGTGTAATCTGCTGTTCCTTTTCTTATTTCATATTCACCTGGTGTTAAATCAAACTCCATCCATACTCCATTTTCATCAGGTATAATTCCCTTTGCCCTAAGGATAATTCCATAAGGATTATTTTCTACAATCTGAAGTTTATCTAAAATTCCCTTTAGACTGTCACGACTGTACTTATTTGCTGTTTCTCTCCCCCAACTTGTAAATATATCATCCGCATCATGATGGTGATCATGATGATGGTGGCAGTGACACTCTTTTTCATCTTCGTCATCATCTTCATCATGATGGTGGCAGTGGCACTCTTTTTCATCATCATCTTCATCTCCGTCATGATGATGGTGACAGTGGCACTCTTTTTCATCATCATCTTCATCTCCGTCATGATGATGGTGGCAGTGACACTCTTTTTCATCATCGTCATCCGATTCATATTTAAAAGTATTCATAATATCTTCAATATTCGATGAATGTTCAATGGCCTCAAGTATTACATGACCATTTATCTCATCCCAAGGAGTTGTTACAAGCCGCGCTTCCTTGTTGTGGTCACGAATAAGAGATACCACCTCATTCATTTTATCCTGAGACACATTCTGAGTACGTGAAAGTACAATTGTCCCTGCAGCCTCAATCTGATTCAGAAAGAATTCACCAAAATTTTTGATATACATTTTAGCTTTCGTCACATCAACAACTGTAGTTGAACTGTTCATAATTATCTCAACTTCTGTTCCGGCCTTTTGCACAGCTTTTATCACATCTGAAAGTTTACCAACTCCAGAAGGTTCAATAAGCACACGATCCGGTTTATAATCATTTATAACCTGTTTCAATGCTTTGCTGAAATCTCCTACAAGTGAACAGCAGATACATCCTGCATTTAATTCATTAACTCTGACACCTGCATCTTTCAAAAATGCACCATCTACTCCAATTTCGCCAAATTCATTTTCAATTAATACAACCTGTTCATTTGAAAATGCTTCCTGAATTAATTTTTTTATAAGAGTTGTTTTGCCTGCTCCCAAAAATCCCGAAATTATATCAATCTTTGTCATTATACTAAATTCCTCCTATATATTGTCATATGAACTACAGTAAAAATATTATCCAATTACATAAAATTTTCAAAAAATAATATAGCATAATATTTTTGTTAGCAGTCCTTACCATTGGTTGCTTAGTGTCACATTTTTATTATACAACAGCTGTCAAGTACTATAGTAAAATCCTGTTTTACATTATTCTGCAAAATCATACACATGAATCATCATATATTTCAACTATGATATTAAGACGATCCTTTCTTGTTTTTCCATCTTCCTTACTAAAAATAAATTTTCCTTTTCCTCTCACAGAGACAACATCACCCATCTTTAAAACTTTTGCATTTTCCATAGTAGGTATTCCATTTAATGCTATTTTATTTGTCCTGAAAAGAATCAGTGCCTGTTCTCTTGAATAATGATATACTTGCGAAATTACAGCATCAATTCTATTCGAGCTGACTTGCAGACGTTTTTCTATAAGTCGTGGCTCCAGTTCTTCTGGAACATAAGCTATTTTTTTTACTCTGACTGTTGTATGCCTTACCTGACCTAATTCCTGCACAATTACATTTCCGGCAAATTCTTCAGCAAAAAGATATGCAGAATTATCTTTCACAATCAAATCCCCAATTTTTTTTCTTTCAAGTCCAAGTCCCATAACTGATCCAAGAAAATCTCTATGCGTAAGCGATTCTGCAAATTTTTTTGCTGCCGGTACAATTTCAATTGATACTATTGGAAAAGGTTCTTCGTACCCAAAATCTTTTTCAGAACCAAAACATATCATACACCTTTCAGCGTTATCTATTCCGCCAGACACTGATGAGCCTATAAAAGAAAGTTCATTTAACATATCATAGTAAACTGAAAGCTCAGATGGATTCAGAAAATCCGTAAAAATATATCTGGATTCCTGATATGCTCTTGTGGCAAGTTCTTTTAATCTTTTTTCTGTTTCAGTTCTATCATTTTTCATAATACTCCCTATAAAAACAATGGGCCGGATAATACCCTCCGACCCATAAGTATCGATATTTTTTTATCATAAATATCAAAAGCATGCCGTATCAAATGTTACGTCAGATCTCAGATGAAATTTTATCTGTCTGAGCCGATCTTGAATGAACCTTTTTGAATACCATGAACGAAAGTCCAGGAACAGTAATCTGAATAAAATCAGAACGTCCATTAACATTTCCACGTTTTGATATTTTAACGTTTTTGTTATTATGCCCTTCTCCACCAAATTTTGAGGAATCACTGGAAAATATTTCTTTCCACTTTCCTTCTGATGGAACAGCAAGTTTATAATTTTTTATCTCAACAGGTGTAAAATTACAAATAACTATCAATGTACTATTTTCTTTCTTACCATGTCTTTCAAATGATACAATCGAACGATTTGCATCATTTGGTTCTATCCATTCAAATCCTGACGGTTCCGAATCTTCTTCATAAAATGCAGGCTCTTTCTCATAAAGTACATTAAGCGCCTTTACATATCCCTGCATTATTCTATGTGCATCAAATTCAAACAATGACCAATCAAGCTCAGACGATTCATTAAACTCCTTAAATTGTGCAAATTCCTGTCCCATAAAGAGAAGTTTCTTACCTGGATGTGCAATCATAAATCCATAAGCGACACGAAGATTTGAAAACTTATCCTCATATCCTCCTGGCATTTTTTCAATCATGGATCCCTTTTCATGTACAACCTCATCATGTGAAAGAACAAGGATAAATTTCTCACTATATGCATAAACCATACTGAATGTAAGCTGATTGTGATGATATTTTCTATAAAGAGGATCAAGCTGCATATAAGACAGAAAGTCATTCATCCATCCCATATTCCACTTATAATCAAATCCGAGTCCACCTTCTTCTATTGGGTGTGTCATTAATGGCCACGCAGTAGATTCCTCTGCAATCATCATAACATCCGGAAATTTTTTATGCATTTCACCATTCAGCTGTTTTATAAATTCTACAGCTTCAAGATTCTCATTCCCGCCAAACTTGTTTGGTCTCCACTCACCACTTTGTCTGCCATAATCGAGATATAGCATTGACGCAACAGCATCCATTCGAATTCCATCTATATGATATTTATCAGCCCAGTATAATGCATTTGCAACAAGGAAATTACGTACTTCATTCTTTCCATAGTCAAAAATATATGTTCCCCAATGTGGATGCTCTCCACGAAGAGGATCTGCATTTTCATAAAGAGGTGTTCCATCAAATCTTCCAAGTCCATGTGAATCTTTTGGAAAATGAGCAGGAACCCAATCAATTATAACCCCGATTCCTTTATCATGCATATAATCTACAAATTCCATAAAATCTGCAGGCGTCCCATAACGTGATGTTGGTGCATAATACCCTGTAACCTGATATCCCCACGACGGATCATATGGATGTTCCATAACAGGCATGAGTTCGACATAATTATAGCCCATAGACAGCATATATTTTGAAAGTTTTACAGCTATTTCTTTATAATTAAGAAATTCTCTGCCATCTTCCGGACGTTTCCATGACCCAAGATGAACTTCATAAATATTAATAGGATTTTCATCAGCTTTTTTCTTGTTTCTTTCAGCAATCCAGGAACTGTCTTTCCATGTATAATCAAGAGTAGTAACTCTCGAAGCATTTGCAGGTCTTATTTCTCTTGCAAATGCATAAGGATCACTCTTCATAAAAACATCTCCTGATTTGGAGCGGATTTCATACTTATATATTTCTCCAATAAACTCTCCTGGAATGAACAGCTCAAATATTCCTGAATAATCAAGTTTTCGCATCTGATATCTTCTGCCGTCCCAATTGTTGAAATTTCCAACAACTGAAACACGCTCCGCATTTGGTGCCCATACAGCAAATAACGTACCATAAACCCCATCAATATCCATCGGATGAGCACCTAGTTTTTCATATATCTCTTCATGAATGCCTTCATTAAAAAGACTGATATCTATAGGATCAATAACCGGTTCAAAATTATACGGATCAGAAAATACTTCTTCATGTCCATCAATAAATTTTGCCTTTACTGTATAATCAAAACGTTTTTTATCTGATATGCGAATAGAAAAGAATCCATCAACCCTATTCGAGATAAGATCATACGTCTTCCCCTCTGTAAAATCCGTTATTTTAACAACTTTTGCATCCGGGAGAAAAATATTCACATATACATCATCAATACACTCGTGGCATCCAAGAATATGATGAGGATTATCATGTCTTGCATTTACGAGTGCATCAACCTCCATCCAGTTGATAGCAAAAACTTCTTTTCTTCTAGGCATTCATTTTTCCCCTTTATGAAAGTTTATGGATAAAAATTCCACTGCGGAGTTTCGGCTCAAACCATGTTGATTTCGGTGGCATCAGAAGTCCAGCATCTGCAACAGCAAATAATTCTCCAATTGATGTTGGATACATTGAAAAAGCAACCTTCATATCCATATCTGCACGGCGTTCAAGTTCTGAAAGTCCACGAATCCCACCCACAAAATCAATTCTATCATCAACTCTTGGATCCTTTATTCCAAGTATTGGCTCAAGAATATAATTTTGAAGAATAGATACATCAAGTCCATTTACAGGATCAGAAGTTATAAACTTTGAATTGATTTTCAGTTCATACCATCTTCCTGACAAAAACATACCAAATGTGCCTTTCTGGTTAGGTGATACTGGTTTTTCTTTTATTGTTACATCTGCAACATTCTTTAATTCACTTATAAACTCTTCTTCAGAATGTCCATTCAAGTCCCTGACAACACGGTTATATGGAAGGATTTTAAGTTCACTTTCAGGAAATAAAACGGACAGGAAATAATTGAATTCTTCTTCACCTGTATAACAAGGCTTTTCATTCCTTCTTTTTATTCCGACTTTAACTGCGGATGCCGCACGGTGATGACCATCTGCTATATATATATCGCTGATCTTTTTAAATTGATTTTCAATTTTAAAAATGTCATCATCATCTGAGACTACCCATACATTATGAATAACATTATCATCCGATGTAAATCCATAGAGCTTATCTTTTTGCTTTGTTTTAGCTACTATTTCATTTATTACATCATCATCTCTATATGCAAGAAAAATAGGTCCAGTCTGTGCATCACAAACATCAATATGCCTGATACGATCCTGTTCCTTTTCTTCTCTTGTATTTTCATGTTTTTTGATAACACCGCTTATATAATCATCTATTGAAGATACAGCTGCAATTCCAGTCTGCGATCTTCCTTTCATAATCAATTCATAGATGTAATAAACTTTTTTGCTTTCTTCAACATATGTTCCATCTTTAAATGCCTTATTCAGCAGTTTTTCAGCTGTCTTATAGGATTCTTCAGAATACATGTCAAAATTTTCATCAAAGTTTGTTTCAGGCCTGTCTATACGAAGAAAAGACATCGGTTCTTTTAAGACCTCTGCCTTTGCTTCTTTACGGTCATATACATCATATGGAAGCGCTGCAACCCTTGAAACAACTCGGCCATCAGGCCGCTCTGCTTTAAATGGTCTTATATCTGCCATATTTATTTATTCGACCTCACTTTTATCAACTTGTCCACGGATATGACTTACTGCCTTTCCGATTGACTGTTCAAATTCTTCCTCAGATGAATTTTCAAATATAAACATATCAGGAATATTCTTCGGTGGATTATAATCCTGAGTTGCAACATATTCATCCCAATGTTCAAGTTTCCATGTATCACGATCAGAATTACGCGTAAGCATTCTCTGATGTACAACCTCTACATCTGTATGAACCCAGACAAGGCAGAGCTCAGCTCCTTTTTTTGCAAGCCGCTCACGTATATTACTCATCCATTTTTCATCATGTATTTCTTTTTTAAATGGAGCATTAATCATAACCGTATCATTAAAATTCAGCGCATCCATTGCAACTTCCATAATTGCATCATACTCAGCATCACGGATCCAATCATGAAAAAAATCAGATGAGCGGTCAACAGGTTCCCCTGCCACTTTGTAAATCTGTTCAGAAAGAACGATAAGATCATCTTTATCAAGATATACACAATTATCAAGCGCCTTCGCCAGATTTTTTGCTATATATGTCTTTCCGCATGCCGGGGGTGATGTAACTAGAATGAGCTTTTTAACTTTCATAATTTCCTCCAATAATATTAACAGGACAGCCGAATATTTTCATCCAAGTCCGGCTGTCCAGAATTTAGTACGAAAATGCAATATGATTATACTATATTTCAGATGATTCTGAAAATAAAATCACATCAAAATGCACATTCAGAGAATATTTTACAAAACTTATACAAAACTACTTTGCACTAATATATCCCTTTGCTTTTAAAAGTTCTGCACAAAGTACAGCACCTCCGGCAGCACCCCTGACTGTATTGTGAGAAAGCCCAACAAATTTATAATCAAAAATAGAATCTTCTCTAAGGCGTCCCATTGAAACTCCCATTCCATGTTCAAAATCAACATCAAGCTGTACCTGAGGACGATTATCTTCCTGAATATATTGTATAAACTGCTTAGGTGCACTTGGAAGATTTAATTTCTGAGGTTCACCGCTGAAACTCTCCCATTTATCAATAATTTCTTCCTTAGTAGGTTTTTTTGCAAAATTCACAAATACTGTTGCCGTATGACCATTTAAAATTGGTACACGAATACACTGAGATGTAATTTTAGGACCATCTTCACATTTCACAATTGTACCGCTTTCAGGATCAATATGTCCCCATATTTTCAGTGGCTCCTGTTCAGATTTTTCTTCTTCACCTGAAATGAAAGGAATTATATTATGTTCCATTTCCGGCCATTCACGAAATGTTTTACCAGCACCTGATATTGCCTGATATGTCGATACAACAACTTCTTTAGGTTCATATTCCTTAAGTGCAAAAAGTGCCGGAGCATAAGACTGTATAGAACAGTTTGGTTTTACAGCTATAAATCCACGCTTAGTTCCAAGTCTCTTTTTTTGATACTGAATAACATCAAAATGCTCAGGATTCAATTCTGGCACAACCATAGGAACGTCTGGTGTCCATCTATGTGCACTATTGTTTGAAACAACAGGTGTTTCTGTTTTTGCATATGCCTCTTCAATTGCACGGATTTCATCTTTTGACATATCAACGGCGCTGAAACAAAAATCAACTTCGTCAGCAACTGCTTCTACATCGTTTACATTTTTCAAAACAAGTTTCTTTACTGCTTCCGGCATAGGTGTATCCATCTTCCATCTGCCATTAACTGCTTCTTCATATGTTTTCCCTGCACTTCTTGGCGATGCAGCAACCACTTTGACTTCAAACCATGGATGATTTTCAAGCAGAGATATAAATCTCTGTCCAACCATTCCTGTAGCACCGAGAATACCAACTCTCAATTTATCACTCATATCCCATTCCTCGCTATGATATTTTTCACTCATTATAACAATTTTAACTGTTAACTTATCTTACTATTCTTACTCTGATAACACCGTCAATTGCAGAAAGAGCATCAGCCATTTCCTTAGTTGCTTTTGAATCAACGTCCAGAATTGTATAAGCATAATCTCCTCTTGATTTGCTAAGCATTTCAGGAACATTAATATTATTCTTAGCAAACAGAGCTGTAAATTGTGTGAGCATATTTGGAATATTTTTATGGCATACTGTTATTCTTGATTCATACTGTGGTACACCTGCATCACATCTTGGATAATTTACAGAATTAATTATATTGCCATTTTCAACAAAATTTCGAATTTCTTTTGCTGCCATAATTGCACAATTATCTTCTGATTCTTCTGTTGATGCACCAAGGTGCGGTGTACATATAACATTTTTATGTCCGGCAACCTTGCTGTTTGCAAAATCAGTCATATAGCGATGGATCTTGCCTGCATCAAGTGCCTCCAAAAGAGCATCTTCATCTGCGAGAATATCTCTGGCATAATTTAAAATAACAACTCCATCCTTCATTTCAGCAATTGCCTCTCTGCTGATCATTCCTTTGGTAGAATCGAGAGCAGGAACATGAATTGTAATATAATCACACTCTTTAAATATTTCATTTACATCTGTTATATGTTTCACAGCTCTTGAAAGATTCCATGCTGCATCAACTGACAGATATGGATCATATCCAAGTACTTCCATTCCCATATGTGTTGCCAGATTTGCAACCTTTACTCCTATTGCTCCAAGTCCTATAACACCAAGTTTTTTCCCTTCAAGTTCACGTCCTGAAAACTGTTTTTTTGCCTTTTCAACATTCTTAGCAATATCAGGATCTTCCTTATTTTCATTTACCCACTCAGCTCCTGCAACAATATCACGAGATCCAAGCAGCATACCAGCAACAACAAGTTCCTTTACACCATTTGCATTAGCTCCAGGTGTATTAAAAACAACAATCCCCTGATCAGCGTACTTTTCAACAGGAATATTATTAACTCCGGCACCTGCTCTTGCTACGGCAAGAAGAGATGATGGAACCTGTAAATCATGCATCTTAGCACTTCTCACAAGAACAACATCTGCATCATCTATTTTATCTGTCATTTCATAATTGCTATCCAAAAGATCAGTCCCACATTTTGCAATCGGGTTAAGGCAATTTACCTTCGTCATTTTTATTTTCTCCTTACGAAACTATCGGTCAGTATAAAATAATGGCATAAAATCCAATTATCCATATACTGACCTACTGTTTTATTCTATCTGCTTCCAATCAGAAAAACTATTTATTTTCCTTTTCAAACTTATCCATAAATTCAACAAGCTTTTGAACACCGGCAATAGGCATAGCATTATAAATAGAGGCACGCATACCACCAACTGTTCTATGTCCCTTAAGATTTACAAATCCTGCTGCATTTGATTCTGCAACAAACTTTGCATCAATATCTTTATTTCCAGTTACAAATGGAACATTCATAATTGAACGGTCTTTCTTTACTACTGTTCCTTCAAAAAGCTTTGACTGATCAAGATAATCATAAAGAACCTTTGCTTTTTTATCATTCAATGCCTGCATTGCTGAAAGTCCGCCAAGTGATTTTACCCACTTAAATACAAGTCCGCACACATAAATTCCATAACATGGAGGAGTGTTGTAAAGAGAACCTGCATCTACCTGAGTCTTATATTTAAGCATTGTAGGAACATATTCTGGCAGATCATCACGAACAAGGTCTTCCCTGACTACAACAACTGTAACTCCGGCCGGTCCGACATTCTTTTGTACACCAAACCAGATTTCACCATAGTCAGAAACATTTACAGGTGCAGAAAGAATATCAGACGACATATCTGCTATAAGATCCTTGCCTTTTGTATCTGGCAGTTCATGAAAAGCTGTTCCATAAATTGTATTATTATGACAGATATATACATAATCTGCATCCTTGTCTATTGCAAGGTTACTGCAGTCCGGAATATAAGAAAATGTCTTATCAGCTGATGATGCCACAACATTTACCTTTCCGTACTTCTCA
>CALMUC010000045.1 GCA_937872845.1 uncultured Lachnospiraceae bacterium
ACGGCTCTGAACACTCTTTCCCTACACGACGCTCTTCCGATCTCAATCAAAATTTTCTATTTTTATCGTATATGAAATATTTTTAAATGTTTATATAATATTTTTTAATTTTTTATGAAATATTTCATTGGATATTGGCAAAATTAAAATGTTTTGTAAATTTATTATAAAATTATATGTGTTATATTTAAAAATTTCATTGAATAAATTGAGTTGAAACCTGAATAATTTTGAGAATTCTGATAATTATGATAACTAAAACTCAGTGTAAAGACATTATGAAATCAATGTTAAATGATTTGTGGTAAAATATTTAACATGTTTAAATTATAATGTATCAGAAATGTGATATGTCAAAAATATAATTAAATTTAATCTGATAGGTGAAATATAAGAGATATAATCTGCTGCTGCAAAAAATCAAGAGGAGAAAAATGCAGATAATTATTAATAATTCAATGGAGGAACAGAAAAAACATGGTACATATGCCTTTCCTGTTCTGGTAAGTTATGAAGTCCTTTCAAACTATGATTCCGGCACATTTATACCGCATTGGCATTCAGAAGTAGAACTCACACTTATAACAAGAGGTGAGATGCTTTATAAGATTGGCAATAACGTAATAAATGCAGAAAAAGGCGATATAATATTTTGTAATTCAGGTTCTCTGCATTCTGGGAAAAGGTGCTCTCAAAGTGATTGCTCCTATATTTCAATTACAGTTGACCCACGTATACTTTATGGATATAAAGGCAGCCAGTTATATGAAAAATATATAAAACCTGTAATTCAGGATGTTACGTGCCCATATATATTTTTCAGAAAAAATGAACAGGCAAATAATGAAATAGCATTAGAGATAAGAAATATAGAAGAACTTAACATTTCGAAATGCAATCTGTTTGAAGTTGACATGGTGATAGCGTTACTTAATATCTGGAAACATATTTATAAAATTCTGGAAAAAGAACGAAATTATCAGAATATTGATTCTGATAATTTATCTCGTTTAAGAACTATACTTAATTATATAGATGCAAATTACTCAGATAAAATTAAGCTGTCTGATATATCAAAATGTATAAATTTATGTGAAAGTGAGTGCAGCAGACTATTCAGAAAAATGATGAAAATTTCTTTGTTCGAGTATATAGAGGAATATAGAATAAAGAAAGGAGCAGAACTTTTGCAATCTACAGATGAACCTATCTGGAAAATTTCTGAAATGGTTGGATTTAATGATGCAAATAATTTTTCAAGAACTTTTCATAAAATAATGGGACTTTCTCCAAAAAAATACAGAAATAAATGAATATTTTATATAAGTCCGTTTTTTATTTGATAAATTATATAATTTTTCACACAGAATACGTAAAAATCAAAAAAAATATGTCTTATTAATGATAATCTGATATCCAAAATTGTATATAAAGAGTGCTCGACTTTCGTTGACGATTTAGGTGGCGGGTGTTAAAATCGGTCTATAAAAAATATATGAGAGGGGTACCCCAATATGGAAACAGTCATTCCGTTTCTGATCTGCTTCCCACTGCTGATGGCGTTATTGGTTTTTGTTGTACGTAACAGCACAGTGAGAAGTATCATCGCTTATGTCGGCTCAGCAACGATTATTGCTGCTGTCGGCTTTCTTGTTGTGCAATGGGTTCAAAATGGCAGTAAACCTGTTGCTCTTTTTAAGGAGGCAGAAACAGCTGATAAAGTTGTCCTTGCTGCCGAAATTGTTCTTATGTTAGTTGTAACATTTTTTTGTTTTAAAGCCAGGAAATATTGGATAAGTTTACTTTCAATTATTCCTACGCTTATGATTGCATATCTTGAGATCTTTCACAAAGGGGAATTTAAGGAACCATCAAGAATTTATCTTGATCATCTATCAATTCTTATGTGCATGATCGTAGGTGTGATCGGAAGTATGATAGTTGTTTATGCAGTAGGTTATATGCATGGATATCATCAGCATCATGTTGAATTTAAGGACAGAAGATCATATTTCTTTATGGTTCTCTTCCTGTTTCTTGGTGCCATGTTCGGCTTTGTTACATCGAGAAGCCTTCTGTGGATCGATTTGTTTTGGGAAATAACATCTGTATGTTCATTCCTTCTTATTGGATATACAAGAACAGAAGAGGCAGTTACAAATTCTTTTCGCGCTCTCTGGATGAATCTTCTTGGAGGAACAGCACTTGCAATTGCAATACTTTATTATGCACTCAATTCAGGTACAGTTGATCTAGGAAAACTTGTAGAAGATGGTGTATATGGCGGAAAAGTTGCATCTATTGCAGTTGCACTTATTGCATTTGCAGCGCTTACAAAAGCAGCGCAGCTTCCGTTCTCTACATGGCTTGTTGGTGCCATGGTTGCACCTACGCCATCGTCGGCTCTTCTTCATAGTGCAACAATGGTAAAAGCCGGTATTTATATTATGTTCAGGCTTGCTCCTGCAATGCGTGGGAATGTATCCGGAACTATGATGAGTTTTATCGGTGGATTTACATTCTTTACTGCATCTCTTCTTGCAATTGCTCAGAGCGATGGTAAGAAAGTACTTGCATTTTCAACAATTTCCAACCTTGGACTCATGACAGCATGTGCGGGCGTTGGACGTCCGGAAACAATCTGGGCAGGTGTTTTTCTGATGATGTTCCATGCTATCAGTAAATCACTTCTTTTCCAGGATGTAGGAGCGACAGAAAATAGTCTTCATTCCAGAGATATAGAGGATATGACAGGACTTCTTTTCCGTCTTCCGCTTCTTGCCGGTCTTATGTTTATAGGAATTGCAGGAATGTTCCTGGCACCATTTGGAATGCTTATTTCAAAGTGGGCAGCTCTTAAGGCTTCAATAGACAGCAGTAATATATTCCTTGTTTTCTTCATATGCTTCGGAAGTGCCACAACGACATTTTATTGGACTAAATGGATGGGCAAAATTATTGTTCATCAATATGGAGATATTCCTAAGGTCGAAGATAAAACAAAGAAAAATGAATTGCTGTCTCTTATTATCCACGCAATTCTTATGATAGCATTATGCATAGTTTTCCCTCTTCTTTCAGGAAGTTATGTGAATCCTCTTGTAAATGAACTTTTCGGGGTAAAAACGAAGGAAGTTCTTTCAACGCAGCTTCTTTACATTCTTGTTGCTGTAATTCTTCTTGTGTTCCTTGTGCCTATAATTGCTTATGCATTCTCAAAGCATGTCCGCACTAATGAAAAGCTTTCATACATGAGTGGAATTAATGAAGGCGATAATAAGAATTTTACGGATTCATTTGGAGATGAAAAACAGCTTTCGCTTTCAAATTATTATTTTGCTAATTTTGTAGGACAGAGGAAACTTATGGGTCCGGTACAGCTTATAACTGCAGCGGTAATAGTTATTTCTATCTGCGTAATAGTAGGAGGTGTTCTGTAAATGTCAAACATGACAGTTAAACTGATCTGGGCTATTGGATACATTTTACTGGCACCTTTTATCGGAGGATTATTAGATGGACTTGATAGAAAAATCGCAGCGAGGATGCAGCGACGTGTCGGTCCTCCGGTACTTCAGCCATTTTATGATGTAAAGAAACTTCTTAACAAACAGACTATTGCTGTTTCTAAGTCACAGCAGTTTCTTCTGATTTCTTATATGGCAATTATGATTTTGTCAGGTTCAATGTTCTTTGGCGGAACAGATATGATGATGACATTTTTCGTAATGTCAACAGCTGCAACATTTTTATATTTTGCAGGTGTAATTACAAATTCACCATATTCAACAATTGGTTCTTCGAGGGAACTCATTCAGGAAATGGCATATGAACCGGCTGTGCTTTTTACGGCTGTGGGCTTTTATCTTGCAACCGGTACATTTAATGTATCAATGGTATCTAATGCAAAATATAGTGCAATTATGTATCTGCCCGGGATTTTTATTGCATTCCTGTTTATATTGAATATAAAAATGAGAAAATCTCCATTTGATACAGCAACTTCTCATCATCCGCACCAGGAACTTATTAAAGGAATTACTTCTGAAATGGGTTCAAAGAATTTGGCATTGTTTCAGATTACAGAATGGTATGAAACAGTATTCATGCTTGGTGTAATAGGACTCTTTATTGTAAATAAAAATCCTTGGAGCTACCTTGCTGCGGTTGCTGTAATTCTGTTGTCATATTTCCTTGAAATCCTTATTGATAACTCCAGTGCACGTATGAAGTGGCAGAAGATGCTGAAACTTGCATGGGGCGTAACTCTTATCGCTGCTGGTGCAAACGTTATAGTTCTTATGCTGCATAAATAAATCGGATTCTGGATTTTTGGTAAAGGATATATTTACAGAAGGAGATTACAATGGGTAATGTGAAAAGATCGCCATGGCTGCTGCATTATGACGGAGCTAGCTGTAATGGCTGTGATATTGAAGTTTTAGCAAGTCTTACACCTGTGTATGATGCTGAACGTTTTGGTGTTATAAATACAGGAGATCCTATGCAGGCTGATATTCTTCTGATTACGGGAGGAATAAATGCACAATGTCAGGAAGTTGTGAAACAGCTTTATGATCAGATGCCACGTCCAAAGGTTGTTGTTGCTGTTGGAATATGTGCATGTACAGGAGGCATATTTAAGGAAACCTATAATATTCTTGGAGGGGCGGATACCACAGTTCCCGTAGATGTTTATGTTACGGGATGTGCAGCAAGACCTCAGGCTATAATTGATGGAATAGTTAAGGCTGTAGATTTATTTCAGCGCCGTTCGGATGAACATGACAGACTTGTCAAGGAAGCAAAGAAACAGAATAAAGAAAAGCTTACAGCTGCGGATTATGAAAGGATTGCAGATGAAGTTGAAAATACAATCAAGGTTGATCCAAAGGTAACTGCTCCGGCAGATGCAGGCAAGATAAAAGATTTAAATTTAGACAGCAGAGAAGCAAGTGGAGGTAAAAAGGAATGAAAGAAATAAGTAACCCGGAAAATGTTCTTCTTGAAATTCCGAAGCATATGCTTCTTGAAACAATTATGAAATACAAAAAAATGAATTACAGATTAAGTCAAATATGTGCAGCATATATAGCGGATAAATTTGAACTTAGCTATTCATTTGTAGATGATGATACAAATCTTATGACAAATATAAGAGTTGTAGTTGGTATAGATGAAGAAGTTCCAAGTGTCACGGAAATTGAACCATGTGCGCTGTTTTATGAGAACGAAATGAAGGAATTATTTGGCGTAAAGATTCAAATGATAAGTAAAGATTATAATGATAAGCTGTATCGAATCCGTCAGAGCCATCCTATGGGACCTCAGGATAAAACGGCAGCCGACGAATCTCCAGCTGCAAATGAAGATAAACCTGCAGCAAATGCTGCTGGTGCAAAGACAATGTCTGCAGTAAATGAACCATCGGCTTCAGGCAATAAGGAGGTGAAATAATGGGAAAAAGAAGTGTTATTCCATTTGGACCACAGCATCCTGTACTTCCTGAACCGATTCATCTGGATCTTGTTGTAGAGGATGAAAAAATCATAGAGGCAGTTCCTTCAATTGGGTTTGTACATCGTGGATTGGAAGGACTCGTTTCAAAGAAGAATTTTAATCAGCTTACATATGTTGTTGAACGAACATGCGGAATATGCAGTTTCGGACATGGTATGGGATATGTAGAGACTATAGAAAATATTATGGATATTGATATTCCAGATCGCGCCAAATATCTTCGCACAATCTGGATGGAACTTTCAAGAATGCACAGTCACATACTGTGGCTTGGACTCATGGCAGATGCATTTGGTTTTGAAAATCTGTTTTATCAGTCATGGAGAATCCGTGAAAAGGTTCTTGATGTGATAGAAATGACAACAGGCGGTCGCGTAATCTTTTCTGTAAATACAGTCGGAGGCGTTTTAAAGGATATTACTCCTGAAATGCAGAAAGCAATTCTTGATGCACTTGAAGATGTTGAGAAGGAACTTAAATCTGTTACAAAGACATTTCTTGAGGATTATTCAGTCAAGTCACGTCTTTGCGGTGTTGGAATGCTTACGAAAGAACAGGTCCACAGCCTTGGCTGTGCTGGTCCTTTTGCCAGAGCGAGTGGTCTTAGAACTGATGTACGTCTTAGAGGGTATGAGGCTTATAAGGATCTTGATTTTGAACCATGTCTCAGTACGGATGGGGATTGCTATGCGAGATGTGATGTCAGAATTCAGGAGATTTATCAGTCAATAGACCTTATTCGACAAGCTTTTTCTAAAATTCCGGCGGGAGATATATCAGTGCCGGTTAAAGGCAATCCTAATGGCGAGGCATTTGTGAGAATTGAGCAGCCAAGAGGAGAAGCCGTTTATTATGTAAAAGCAGATGGAAAACCTAATATTGAAAGGTTCCGTCTTAGAACTCCAACATTTGCTAATTTAATGGGACTTTGCGAAATGTTGAAGAATACAGAACTTGCAGATGTGGGTATTCTTATTGTAACCATAGACCCATGTATCAGCTGTACAGAGCGTTAAGGAGGAAGATTATGTCTAAGACAAGAATTATGACCCTTGCGGCTCAGTCACTTGGAAACCTGTTTGAAAAGCCGGTAACAACAGAGTACCCTGCTAAGCCTGCAGTATATCCTGAACGTTCAAGAGGACATATAGAAATTGATATAGATGATTGCATTTCATGCGGAATGTGTGAAAGGAGCTGTCCTCCTGGAGCACTTAAAGTAAGCATGCAGGATGGAACATGGACGATAAATCGTTTTGACTGCATACAGTGTGGATATTGCGTTGAAAAGTGCCCAAAGAAATGTCTTCATATGACTGCCGGATATCAGGAACCTGAAGCCCAAAAGTCAGAAGAAACTTTTCATATTTCGGAAGAAATTTTAAAAGAAAGAGCTGAGAAAAAGGCAGCGGCAATTGCAGCTGCAAAGGAAAAAGCGGCCGCAGCCGCAAAGGCTAAAGCAGCAGCTGGAACAAAATGAGAAAACGCCACGGTTAAATTATCTTCATGTTGAGTAATATACAACATTTTATGAGATATTTCTTATGCGGCATTATTTTATAGAAAGAAAAGGGCGGTAGAAGATTTTACCGCCCTTTTTTACAAGGAGAAAATAATATGTGTGTAGCTTTGCCGGGCAGAGTTGTAGAAGTGAATGGCGACAATGCCAGCGTGGATTTTAACGGAAATATTGTGGTTGCAAGAGGTGCATCCCTTGTAACTGTTGTACCAGGAGATCGTGTGCTTGTTCATGCTGGATGCATTTTGCAGAAAGTTGCAGTAGATGAAGCTGATGCAATTGAAGAAATCATGCGGGAAGTTGGAGCATTTTAAATTATGATAAATAATGAAATACTAAATTACTTAAAAAACTATGATGGACCTGAAATGAATATCATGGAAGTGTGCGGAAGCCATACTGCAGCAATAGCGAAAAATGGAATACCGGGACTGCTTTCACCTAAAATACATTTGATATCCGGACCGGGATGCCCGGTATGTGTAACGCCATCTGCGTATATTGACAGATGCATTCTGCTGGCACATGCCCCCGACAATTGCATTGTAACATTTGGGGATCTTATACGTGTACCGGGATCTGAAAAAAATCTGAGTATTGCAAAAGGCGAAGGCGCCAGAGTGGAAATGGTATATTCTCCAATGGATGTGCTTTCACTTGCAGAAAAAGAACCTGGTACAACATTTATATTTGCAGCTGTCGGGTTTGAAACTACGGCACCGGCATATGCATTACTGATGGATACAATTGTGAAAGAAAAAATTAATAATATTAAACTTCTCACTGCAATCAAGTCCATGCCGGAAGTTATAGATTATGTATGCATGAGCGGATCGGGTATTAATGCATTTATAGCTCCGGGACATGTTTCTGTTGTTACTGGGTATAATATTTTTGAACCATTGGCAGAAAAATATTCAATACCATTTGGCGTGTCAGGATTTAATGGAGAGGAAATTGTAAATGCATTATATGGGATTGTAAAAGCTCATGGAAGGGGCATTGTAATGAATTTCTATCCATCAGTTGTGACAAAAGAAGGAAATATAAAAGCACTTATGCTGATTGACAAGTATTTCAGAAAATCACCTGCTGTCTGGAGAGGCATAGGGGAAATAAACAATTCTGGAATGCTTCTTAGAACTGAATATCGGAAATATGATGCCGGAAGTGAGGGACTTAGTGATGATGTTAAAGTTAATAAGGCATGTAAATGTGCTGATGTATTAGTTGGAAAAATAAGACCACATGATTGCCCTCTATTTGGGAAAATATGTACACCAGAGACACCTCAAGGGGCATGTATGGTTTCAACTGAAGGAAGCTGCTTTTCTTATTTGATAAATCACAGAGAAGACTGATGGAGGTCAAAAATGATACAGAAAGATGTAATTACTATGGTGCATGGCAGCGGCGGACAGGCAACAGATGATTTAATTGAAAAAATTTTCGCAAAGGAATTTGATAATAATACACTTAACCAGATGGAAGACAGTGCTGTTGTTGATGGAAATAAAAAAATAGCTCTGACAACTGACAGCTTTGTTGTTACGCCGGTTTTTTTTCGCGGCGGAGATATTGGAAGACTTTCAATATGCGGTACTGTAAACGATCTTCTGATGAGGGGAGCAGTTCCAAAGTATATTACATGCGGATTTATATTAGAAGAAGGACTTGAAATTGAAACACTTGAAAAAGCTGTTCATTCTATGGCCGAAACGGCACGTGAAGCCGGAGTTCAAATTGTTGCAGGAGACACAAAGGTAATAAATGGAAATGGCGGCATGTATATTAATACAGCCGGAGTGGGATTTATAAGTGATGATACACAGATAAGTGCAAAAAATGCTGAATCCGGTGATGTGATAATTGTTTCTGGAAACCTTGGCGATCATCATGCGGCAATACTAAGTGACAGAATGAAAATTTCAACAGATATAAAAAGCGATAATGCACCACTTACTGAAATGACAGGAAAACTCATTTCCGCAGGGATTTCAATACATACACTTCGCGATGTGACAAGGGGAGGACTTGCAACTGTCTTAAAAGAACTTGCAGTGACTTCAAAAAAAGTTTTTTATATAGATGAAGAAAAAATACCGGTCTCACCTAAAGTCAGGGATTTTGCGGGACTTCTTGGACTTGATCCTCTTTATATGGGGAATGAGGGGAAAATGATAGCCATAATTCCAAAAAAAGAAGCTGAAAAAGCATTGTTAATTATGCATAATTCAAAATATGGTGAAAATGCATGTATTATAGGCGAAGTTGCACCAGTGCAAAAGGACTCGAAAGAGTATGAAACGGCTGGTAATATTGGTTCAGAAAATGGCAGCCTTATTATGAGAACTGTAATAGGAGGAGAGAGATATCTTGATATTCTTCAGGGGGAAGGATTGCCGCGAATTTGTTAGATATGGATTATATAAAAAGGAACATGTATAAAAAGGATATATATAAAAAGGACCTATAAAAAAGGGTGCATATATAAAAATGCATCCTTTTTATAGGGTGTAAAATTTACTGACTTTATATAATGTGCAGTTTACTAGAAAACGTGTAGGACATATACAGAAACAATCTCATGAAAATATGAATAAACAGGTATATATAGAAAAATATATAGTTATATTGACATATTAAAAGACAGATGTTAATTTTACTGGTATGAAGTTAGATTGTGCTAACGTTGATAACATAGTACTATAATAACTGAATTTATTATTGCAAATAAAAATTAAAGAGGTAAAAAATGATTATTGATTTTGTTATAATATCTGTCGTTGCTATATGTTTCACGGCGTCTGTTGTATTTATATATAAAAACGGAAACTGTGACAGCTGTGGAAATTGTGAATATTGCAGGAAAAATGGAAAGACTGACATATGTGTAAAACAAAGATACAAAAAAATATGCGCCTGTAAAAGGATAAATAATAAATCATATAAAAAAAATATAAATATGATTGATGAAATTATTGCAAAAAATGAGATAAAAAAATGAGAACAGAAGTATTATGGAAGAAACATTAATATTAAAAGAAAATATTTAAAGCAAAGAATTTATATTGAAACTTGACAATATAATTAATATATGGTAGTGTATCACACGATGAGCTGCCGTAGACAGCAGGTGCTTTTTAGCGTAATGATATTTTTGCCTGCCGAGGGAAATCAGAATGGTAATGAGATTGCGATTCCTGAAACGGTGTTTGTTTCATGGAGTCTTATTTTTTGCGATGAGATTAAATACGCGGCCATTAATATTATAGGAGGTGCGTAAAATGGCAAAGGTTGAAGAAAAGAAGCCGATCGTTGATGAAATCAAGGCAAATCTTGATGGTGCAAAGGCAGTTGTTCTTGTTGATTATCTTGGACTCACAGTAGAGCAGGACACAGCTCTTCGTAGAGCTGCCCGTGAAGGAAATGTGATTTACAAGGTATATAAGAATACTTTCATTAAACGTGCAATTGAAGGAACAGAATTCGCAGATCTTACACAGGATCTTGAAGGTCCTACAGCAATTGCGGTTTCAAAAGAAGATGCAACTGCACCAGCAAGAGTTATGGCTAATTTTGCAAAGACTGCAGAAAAGCTTGAACTTAAATCAGGTGTTGTAGAAGGTACATACTATGATAAAGCTGGCGTTGATGTTATTGCCAAGATTCCATCAAGAGAAGAACTTCTTTCAAGACTTGTTGGAAGTCTTCAGTCCCCAATTGCAAATCTTGCTCGTGTTATCAAGCAGGTTGCAGAGCAGAAGGACGGCGGAACTGTTGCAGAAGCATAAACTTTTCTGCAGCGTAACATGATTGTTCAGGTTGAAAACCTGAGATAAAATTATAATTTTGGAGGAAAATGAAATGACAGTTGAAGAGCTTGTAGCTGAAATTGATAAGTTATCTGTTTTAGATCTTAATGAACTTGTAAAGGCAATTGAGGAGAAGTATGGTGTTTCTGCAGCAGCAGGTGTTGTTGTTGCTTCTGGCGCTGCTGGTGGTGCAGCTCCTGCAGAAGAGAAGACTGAATTCGATGTTGAGCTTACAGAAGTAGGCGCAAACAAGATTAAGGTTATCAAGGTTGTTCGTGAACTTACAGGACTTGGTCTGAAGGAAGCTAAGGATGCAGTTGAGTCTACTCCTAAGGTTCTTAAGGAAGGCGCTTCTAAGGAAGAGGCTGATGATATGAAGGCTAAGCTTGAGGAACAGGGCGCTAAGGTTACACTTAAATAGTTTAATCGTGCTTGCCTGAAAGATTAAAATATAGTTGATAATACTATTTTTAGAATAGACAGAAAGCTGTACTCGTATGTGGGTACAGCTTTCTGCTTTTTTATTATATAAAAATTTGTCAAAAATCTTTTGTATCATTTATTGACATTAACAGGATTAAGTGATAAAGTATTAACTTGTCATTATAGACTACTATGCTTTGTAGGGAAATTATGCCCTTTTAGGTATAAGTTGTCTTGTGAAAATAATTTAAGGAGTGAATGCGTCATATGAAAAAGTACAGGATGCGTCCAATTGAGTCGGGCAAAACGATTCGAATGAGCTATCAGAATGGCAGAGAAGTTCTTAAAATGCCAAATTTGATCGCTGTTCAGACAGATTCTTTCAAGTGGTTTTTAAAAGACGGTCTGAAGGAAGCTTTTGATGAAGTTTCCCCGATTATGGACAAAAACGGTAGGCTGTCTCTGGAATTTGTCGATTATAGATTTGACTATGATGACATTAAGTATTCAATGGAGGAATGCAAGGAGAGAGATGTAACCTACTCCATTCCGCTGAAGGTAAATGTTCGTCTGACAAATGCAGAAACTGGCGAAATGACGGATCGTGAGATATTTATGGGTGATATGCCGATGATGACTCCGACCGGTACATTTATCATTAATGGCGCTGAACGAGTAATTGTCAGCCAGTTAGTGCGTTCTCCAGGTATATATTTTACTAATGAGAAAGACAAAAATGGTAAAACAATCTATAAGTGCCAGATTATACCTAATCGTGGAGCCTGGATTGAATTTGAGACAGACTCGAATGACATATTTTATGTAAAAGTTGATCGAGGACGTAAAGAACCGGTTACTGATCTTGTGCGTGCGGTCGGGGTCGGCAAGACAAGCTCAAATTCAGATCTTGCAGATTTCTTTGGTGATGATGTAAATGATGAAAATTCTCTGCTTAATCCTACATTCGAAAAGGATGTAGCCAAAAACTATGAGCAGGGTGTTCTTGAAGTGTATAAGAGACTCAGACCAGGAGAGCCTCTTGCAGTTGAAAGTGCAGAGAGCCTTCTTAGTGGTATGTTTTTTGATGATACAAGATATGATCTTGCACATGTTGGACGTTATAAGTATAACAAAAAGCTTGCATTTGATAATCGCATTGTGGGACTTGTACTTGCTGAAGATGTAGTTGATCCTGTTACTGGTGAAATTATTTTCTCACAGGGAAAGAAACTTACCAAAGAGGATGCCAGACATATTCAGAATGCTGCGGTTGAGAAGGTTACAGTGCAGGGAGAAGAAAAAAACTGTGTTGTAGTTTCTAACCTTTCGGTAGATATTCGACCATGGATAGCAGACAGACTTCCTGATGTTGATCCTGAAACACTTGGAATTACAGAGGATGTTTATTATCCTGAACTTGAACAGATTCTTTCTGATGAAGAGAATGATGATCCTGAGATGCTTAAAGAAGCAATTATGGATGATGTAAGACGTCTTATTCCAAAACATATTACAAGAGAAGATATACTTGCGTCTGTAAGCTATTTTCTTAATCTTGAAAGCGGCATTGGTAAATTTGATGATATCGATCATCTTGGAAATCGTCGAATCAAGTGTGTTGGAGAACTTCTTCAGAATCAGTATAAGATTGGACTTTCAAGGCTTGAAAAAAATGTAATTGAGAGAATGGGTACACAGGATCTTGATACAATTACTCCGCAGAGCCTGATCAATATTAAACCTGTTACTGCTGCTGTAAAGGAATTTTTCTCTTCTTCACCTATGTCTCAGTTTATGGATCAGAATAATCCTTTAGCTGAGCTTACCAATACGAGACGTTTATCAGCACTTGGACCTGGCGGCCTTTCAAGAGAAAGAGCAGGATTTGAGGTCAGGGATGTTCACTATACACATTATGGAAGAATGTGTCCTGTAGAGACACCTGAAGGACCAAACATTGGTCTTATTAACTCTCTTGCATCATATGCAAGGATTAATAAGTATGGTTTTATTGAGGCACCTTATCGAAAAGTGGATCATACAGAGGATTCTGATAATCCTGTTGTAACAGATGAAGTTGTTTATATGACTGCAGATGAAGAGGACAATTATATTATTGCCCAGGCATCAGAGGAACTGGATAAAGATAATCATTTTGAAAGAGTAAATGTTGCAGGACGTTTTAGAGAGGAAACTTCGGAGTTTAACAGATCTAGGGTTTCATTTATGGATGTATCTCCGAGAATGATTTTCTCAGTTGCTACTTCAATGGTTCCATTCCTTCAGAATGATGATGCTACCCGAGCACTCATGGGTTCAAACATGCAGCGTCAGGCTGTACCTCTTATGACAACTGATTCACCAATAGTTGGAACTGGAATGGAAGAAAAAACTGCAGTTGACTCTGGAATTTGTATAATAGCAAAGAGAGATGGAACTGTAGAACTTTCATCAAGCAGAAAGATAATAATTCGTTGTGCAGATGGTACAACGGATGAATATAATACGATTAAGTTTGGACGTACAAATCAGGATAACAGCCTTAATCAGAGACCTATTGTATTCAAAGGCGATCATGTAAAAGCCGGAGAAGTAATTGCAGATGGAGCATCAACAAGTGAGGGAGAACTTGCACTTGGCAAGAATCCTCTTATAGGATTTACAACATGGGAAGGTTACAATTACGAAGATGCTGTTCTGCTGTCAGAAAAACTTGTAAGAGATGATGTTTATACATCTATTCATATTCAGGATTTAAAGTGTGATGCAAGAGAAACAAAACTGGCTCCGGAAGAAATAACTCGTGATATTCCGCAGCAGAGTCAGGAAGCACTTAAAGATCTTGATGAAAATGGTATTATCAGAATTGGTGCTGAAGTTCGTTCTGGCGATATTCTTGTCGGAAAAGTAACTCCAAAGGGTGAAGTTGATGAAACACCGTATGAAAGACTTACAAACAGTATTTTCGGAGAAAGAGGAAAAGAAGTAAAAGACTCCTCTCTGACGGTTCCTCATGGGTCTTATGGTGTTGTTATGGACGTAAAAGTTTATTCAAGAGAAAATGGTGATGAACTTCCGCCTGGAGTAATCAAATCTGTACGTATTTATATTGCACAGAAGAGAAAGATTTCTGTCGGTGATAAGATGGCCGGACGCCATGGTAATAAGGGTGTTGTTTC
>CALMUC010000046.1 GCA_937872845.1 uncultured Lachnospiraceae bacterium
ATGTATTATATGCTCCTGCATCATTAATTATTCCCGCCTGCTGGAGAAGAGCAGACACATCCTCTGAACCCATTCCCGATGAAACAGTAATTGAACTTGACTTTACCGTTGTCTTTCCTGTTGATTCTGTAGTTGCTTTTGCTGTAGAATCTGTCTTCTTAGCTTCTGTTGTTTTCGCTTCTGTTGTCTTTGCTTCTGTTGTCTTTGCTTCCGTTGTTTTCGCTTCTGTTGTCTTTGCTTCTGTTGTTTTTATTTGAGATTCACTTTCTGTAGCAGATGCATATGATTTTAAATAAGGATTTTTTCTCCCCACAGCTTCAAATGCAAGAAACAAAATCAAAACGCCTAATATTATTCCTATTCCAATTCCTCTAATTAAATACTTTGCTTTCATCCTGTTATTCCCCCTGATGTGTATCTATTACATCTTTTACTTTGTCTACACCAAGACTCATAACCTTGGAAATTTCTATAATGCTGAATCCGGCATTAAACATTTCCATAATATTTCCAATTGTATCACCTTCACTTGTATGAATTCCTTCACGGCTGAGTATTTCATCCAAATTTTCAGGTTCAGAAAATTCATCTTGCTGATATTCATCTGTTTCTCCATCAGCAAAATTATTATCAGATGCTGTCAGCACTTGTGTTTCAGCCTCAGAGTTTTCTTCTTCATCTTCCTCTGTCACACATCCTGATTTATCTTGATTTTCATCCGAATATGATTCAACTTCATAACTTTCAGAAATTTCTTTATCTATATTTTCTTTAATCAAATCATCTTCGTTTGAATCTTCTTCTCTTAAATAATCTTCATTCGAATCTTCTTCGTTTAAATCATCTTCATTTGAATCATCTTCGTTTGAATCTTCTTCTCTTAAATCATCTTCATTTGAATCTTCTTCGTTTAAATCTTCTTCATTTGAATCTGGTAAAATTCCCGATTCAGCGTCATTAAATTTTTCCTGACCAAGTTCATCTGCTGTCTGGTTCTCATTATTCAATTCACTATTAATAGGATTTTTTTGAAAATCAGATTTTTTTTCATCCGTTTCAGAAGCAGTTATATTTGAATTCTCATTTATCACTTCATCAACTGTTTCCTCAGATGCAGGAAATGTGATTTTATTACATTCTTCTGCATTTTTCAGGTTTCTTCCTCTTCTTCTTTTATTTTTTTTGCTCTTTCTGCCGGATAATTCACCTGATTTATTTTCCGACTGCTCATTAAGATATTCTTCATGAATCATTTCGTGTATATCTTCGGCATCCGAGATTGGTTTTATACATTCAATATTTTTTTTCTCAGGTATTTCCTGATCCTCATCAATAGAAGCTTTCATCTTTTCAAGACCGCTTCTATACTCATCCACAAGATTTAAAGAAACTTTAATATTCTTTTCTTTATCTGATATGAGTGAATAAATATTATCAACTTCTTTTTTATTGCGTTCTACTTTTTGCTGCAATTCATCAAAATATGAATCAAGCTCTGAGATTTTTTCATCGCCTGCATCAGCAATACGCGATGATTCAGTTGAAATTTTCTCTGTAATTGACGTTCCGACTTTTTCTACTTCTCTTTCAACAGAATTTCGTACTTCTTCATTTACCGCATCACTGATTTTTCCCTTAGATAAATGACTGATATAATGATCTGTCATTTTCTCCAGTCTCTTTTTATCATCTTCTGTAAGTTCATCACGCAGTCCAGGAGTCATATCCTTTTCAAATCCTGTCATAATTAGGCTTACTATTATAAGTACTATGCCAATTGCAAGTAATATGAACATGATTGTTTCCATTTAATTATCTCCCTAATTTTTATTCAAGTTATCTGATCAAGAATTGCTTTATTTCGGACTTTTATGAATGTTCCCCGCATTCCCTGTGACTTTACATCAAGAATTCCTGCGCTTTCAAGTTTCTGTATTGCATTAACTATAATAGATCTTGTAATTCCATACTGTTTTGATATCCGGCTTGCTACAATTGTTCCCTCTGTTTCTCCTGCTAGAGAACCAAGAACATGTTGAACAGCCCTTTTTTCAGATTCAGAAAGTGACGAAATTGCTGCATCAATTGCTGCTTTTTCACGTTTTTCTTCTGCATCTTCCTCATAAATTGACCGCATAAGTTCAAGTTCTACTACAGTATTTGCATATTCACATAAGATTATGTCATCAACACTAAACTCTTTTTTTAATCTGTAAATAAATGTTGTACCAAGTCTCTCACCAGCAAAATCAATTGGCATAATCACAGCAGAATAATCACTGTCATATGCTTTCTCAAACCCAAGAGTTACAAGATTAACATTTTCTTTTGTAGAAAGAACCGAAAGCAGCCTTTCGTTTAAATCTGAATCTATAATTCCACCAACACTATCTGTCAGCATTTCCTGAAGAGATGGTATATCAGACTGTTCATAAACACCAAGAACCTTTCCTTTAGCGCTTACCACCAATACATTTGCCATAAGAATATCACCGACACATTTGCATATATCATTAAAAACAATGACAAATGATTGATTATTATGCAGAAGTCTGCTGATTTTTCTTGTTCTGTCCAACAGCTTAACACTCATAGGTTCCCCCCTTTGTCAAATGAACCAACTCAGACACCTATAAGCAAATATAGCACAAACATTTTTTTCACTCAACAAAAATTGTCAAACAATTTTTAAATTATTGAACAAAAATATATATAATTCTTTTTCAATTGTCCACTTGTTCCTCTGAATATCCACACTCCTCCTGATTTGAACAAACAATTTTCTTTCCCTTTATAACCATATATCTACCGCATTCAGGACACCTTTTTTCTACTGGACGAGCCCATGAAACAAAATCACAATCCGGATAATTCATACATCCGTAAAATGGTCTTCCTTTTTTAGTAAATCTACATACTATATCGCTTCCGCAATCTGGGCATTTAACTCCGATTTTTTCAAGATAAGGCTTAGTATTGCTGCAGGATGGAAAATTTGGACACGCAAGAAATTTTCCAAATCTTCCATACCTGACTATCATATTTGCACCGCATTTTTCACATTTAACATCCGAAATTTCTGGTGCAATCTGCATTTTACCTACATTTTCACGTGCGGCTCTCACTTCTTTCTGGAGATCAGGATAAAAGTTTCTTAAAACAACTTTCCACTTAACAAGCCCTTCTCCTATACTATCAAGAAGTGATTCCATATTAGCAGTAAAATCTATATTTACTATTTCGGGAAATGCCTGTTCCATAATTCCATTTACCGCAAATCCAAGCTCAGTAACAAAGAGATTCTTTTTTTCTTTAACAATGTAGTGACGATTCATAAGTGTTGCGATTGTCGGTGCATAGGTAGACGGACGGCCTATTCCATTCTCCTCCATAGTTCTTACAAGAAGTGCTTCTGTATAATGCTGTGGCGGTTCCGTAAAATGCTGTCTTGTATCTACATCGTTTAATTTCAAAATTTCACCCTCTGATATTCCAGTAAGGTTTAATTTTATTTTTTTATCTTCATCATCAGGATGATATACATTCATAAATCCTGCAAAAAAAACTGTACTCGAAGAAGTTTTACAATTATATTTGCCAACCTGCAATGTTACAGAACTAGTTTCATAAATAGCCGCCTTCATTCTGCTTGCAATAAATCTCTCATAAATCAGCTTATATAATTTGTATTGGTCAGGTGATATTTTATCCTTTAAATTTTCAGGACTCATATTAACATCAGTAGGTCGTATTGCTTCATGCGCATCCTGAACATTTGCCGACTTTTTCTCTTCCAGAACCAAATCAGTAACAAAGTCTTCACCAAAATTTTCTTTTATATATTTTTTCGCTGATTCATCTGCAATATCAGACACACGTGTAGAATCAGTTCTAAGATATGTAATAAGGCCAATAGTACCATTACCTTTTACTTCTACACCTTCATAAAGCTGCTGTGCTATCTGCATAGTTTTTCTCGTTGAAAAATTAAGGCGTGAAGAAGCAGCCTGCTGAAGTGTAGATGTTGTAAACGGAAGCGGTGGTTTTTTTATACGCGTTGATTTTTTCACTGACTGAACTTTAATATCTGATTTTTTTATTTCATCCGAAATGTTATATGCTTCACTTCGTTTTTTTACCTCAGATGTAACTCTGAATGGAACTGGATTCTTTTCTCCATGCACAAAAACATTTGCATCTACCGTCCAATATTCTTGCGGTATAAAATTTGTTATTTCTTTTTCTCTTTCACTTATCATTTTAAGTGTTACAGACTGTACACGTCCTGCTGACAATTTTCTGTTACTAAGTTTTTCCCACAATAATGGTGATATCTCATAGCCAACAAGTCTGTCAAGCGCACGTCTCGCCTGCTGTGCATCAACTAAATCCATATCAATTTCACGTGCATTTTTAAGAGACTCTTTGACAACATTTTTTGTTATCTCATTAAATGTTATTCTCTTATATTTTTTTTCATCCAGTTTAAGTGCTACTGAAAGATGATAAGAAATTGCTTCTCCCTCTCGGTCGGGATCTGTTGCAAGATATACAAAATCAGCTTTACCGGCTGCCCTTCTTAATTTACTTACAAGTTCACCCTTACCGCGAATTGTAATATAATGTGGCTCATAATCATTTTCAATATCTATCCCCATGCTACTTTTAGGGAGATCTCTTACATGACCTTCTGAGGCAATAACTTCATAATTTTTTCCAAGAAATTTTTTTATTGTTTTTGCTTTTGTCGGCGACTCTACAATAACCAGTTTCTTCGGCATTTCAAATCCTCCTATCAACTGATAACTTTTAGCACTATACAACAATTTATTTTCATCTGCAAGAATTCATATTTATGCATTTTAATAATGTATGCATAAAATGATTTCAAATCCTTACATCATCTTATAAATGAATCATTTAAAATATCATCTACAGAAGTAACAAGCATTGCCCCAGAGTCCCTTATAAGTTCATTTGTTCCTGCACTCAGCAAATCATTTACCCTTCCCGGAACAGCGTATACATTTCTGCCTGCCTCAATAGCCATTCTTGCCGTTATTAACGAACCAGATTTAGTTTTTGCCTCTGTAACTACAAGTGCATCTGAAAGTCCGGCTATAATTCGATTCCGGCAAGGAAAATGATAAGCCAATGGCGGTGAATCAGGCGGATATTCTGAAATGACAAGTCCGTCTTCTATGATTTTCTCATATACTTTTATATTTCCATGAGGATAACATACATTACATCCTGATCCGAGAACAGCTATTGTAAAACCGTGTACACTTAATGCAGCAGCATGTGCACACCCATCAATTCCTGCTGCCATTCCACTGACAATTTCAGCACCAGCCGCTATTAAGCCGCCTACAATATCTCGAGTTACTTTTATCCCTGTTTCTGTCGGGGTTCTGGATCCAACAATTCCAACTTTCCAGTTTGCTGCTAATAATTTTACATTTCCCTTATAATAAAATGCAATCGGAGACTGATCTCCATTTTCCGAGTTTGGCCCCAT
>CALMUC010000047.1 GCA_937872845.1 uncultured Lachnospiraceae bacterium
CATAACACTTAGCAAAGTGCAAATCCCTGTAGGACCGGCTCCAATGATCAGCACCGTGTCATCCTCAGTGATCTCGGAAATACGTGCTGCCCAGTAACCGGTGGCAAGTACATCTCCTACAAATAACGCCTGTCTGTCCGTAACTTTATCCGGAATCTTATTCAGCCCCTGATCTGCAAATGGTACACGGACATATTCTGCCTGACCGCCATCGATACGGCATCCAAGAGCCCAGCCGCCATTTTCATCGGTACAGTTATTCACATAACCTTTCTTGCAGAAAAAACATTCTCCACAAAAAGTTTCTACATTTACCGTCACCCGATCTCCTGGTTTCACATTCTTCACAGCAGTTCCGACTTCTTCCACAATTCCAACCATCTCATGACCGACTGTAATCCCCGGCACTGCCCGTGGAACGCTTCCATGCTTAATGTGCAGGTCACTGGAACAAATGCTGGCAAGTGTCACCTTTACAATGGCATCTCTTTCATGCATCAGCACAGGCTTTGGCTTTTCCATTAATTCAAATTTTCCTTTTGAAACATAAGTATAAGTCTGCATTCTTTTCCCCATCACTTTCTATAATAATTTATCCAGAATTTCCGCTGCTGATCTATTACCGAATACGCCATTGCCAAATAACAACCAAGATAAGAAGGTGCACCGGATAAAACGCATAACAGAAATACTTGAACCACTTGCTATGGTACCCCTGCTCTCCATGATATAACCAGATTGGAATCAGTGCCAGCAGTGCAAAGCTCTGCTGTGCAATCTCAAAATGATGTCCCAGAATCGTTACCGGATAATACAGATTCCCCAGCATAACTACATTCAAATAATACAGCCCGACAAGCTGTGCCGCAAAAGAAATCCAGGTTTTCTTGCGAAAAAAATAAAAAAGCAATACCGTCAGTATTCCTGCAGCATTGTAATCTACCATGGTTATGGTTCCAAGCAGAAAATCCATCAAAAGCACGAGGCAAACCACAAAAAACGATATCCATTTCTTTTGTTTCTTCTTTGCCTTTTCAATGATCTGTATCGATAACACCCCTAATAAAAAGGTCCATAGTACATTTTGATGAAACGGGTAAAATACAGAACTTCCCATAATCAGGTTAAATGGTATTTCTGAAATTATGGCAAATAGAAAAAGACGCAGCATGTATTTTTTCACATTCGAAGTATAATAGCATCCTTCTGCGATCATAAATGCGAAAATCGGAAAAGCAAGTCTTCCTACGCATGTCATCCATTCCTGTGCTGGAAATAGTGTCGCCCACAAATGATCACATAACATAAACAGCATTGCCAGAATATGTAGTGTAAACGAATCAATTCCTCTTTTTTTCTCCATAGGTTCTTCTCCATCCATCCAGGCATAGATATCTGCCTTTTATTCTTTTCTTTTCATTATATTATGGAGCATTATCCAACGTCAATCAACTCTTGCGTCCTAATCTATCACTAATTCAGCCAGAACTCAAATACTCAACGCATTCTACTCATAAGGGGTGTTCATTTCTTATAATTTATATTATGCTTAGATTAAACAGAAGGAAGTGAATTATATGGATTTAATCAAAATCGGAAAATATATTGCAGAAAAAAGAAAAGCTCTTGGACTGACGCAGAAGCAATTGGCAGAAAAACTGAATATGAGTGACAAATCAGTTTCTAAATGGGAACGAGGCATATGCC
>CALMUC010000048.1 GCA_937872845.1 uncultured Lachnospiraceae bacterium
GAGCATGCTGCGATCGTTCACTATGAACCGACTCCGGAGACAGATGTTCCTCTGACACAGAACGGATTATTCCTGACCGATACAGGCGGAGGATACTTAGAAGGTTCTACCGATATCAGCCGTACTTTTGCATTTGGCGAACTCACACAGCAGATGAAAGAAGATTTCACAACTGTATTACAGTGTAACTTCAATCTTGCACATGCCGTGTTCCTTGAAGGAACTACCGGATACAACCTGGATGTTCTGGCCAGAATGCCTGCATGGAGACGTGGCATCAACTTTAACCACGGTACCGGACATGATGTCGGATATCTGATGAACATCCACGAGGCTTCCTGTGGATTCCGTTGTGCGATCCGTGAAAAAGAACAGGCTCCTCTGATGGCCGGACTTGTCATCACAGATGAACCTGGTATCTATATTGAAGGCAGCCACGGAGTCCGTACAGAGAACGAACTTCTGGTAAGAAAAGGTCCTAAGAATGAATACGGACAGTTCTTATACTTCGAGCCTATCACATATGTTCCGATCGATCTGGATGCAATCATTCCAGAGATGCTGACAGATCAGGAACGCGAGCAGTTAAACGAGTATCATAAGAAAGTTTATGAGATTGTTGCTCCGCATCTTAATGATGAGGAACGTGAGTGGTTGAAGGAGTATACTCGGGCTATTTAAATTTAGTTTGGGATTTAATTTATTAACTGGGGAAGCGGCCTCTCAGTCCTTGAAGGAAACAATAGATAAGGCTTCTTGTTCAGGTTCCATACCATAAGAAACACTAAGAGAGTCAGAATCACCTAAAAGCAAAGGAACTACGCTCAAACTCGGCGTTCGCCTCAAACACGTTCGCTTCGTTCCTTTAACGGTGCTTCTGACTCTCTAACTGTTTCTAACGGCATTCCACATTCACAATAATCCTTATCTATTGTTTCCTTCAAGTCGTGACTGGCAGCGAATGTTAATAAATAAAATGCCCGGAAGTGTAACCCAGCGGAAGCCACAACCGTTACGCAATTGCCATTTAGTACCATAAAAGTGTAGTTGTTAGAGAGGAATTAACTCTAACATCTACACTTATTTTATTATAATAAGGGAAGTAGTTGGTATGACATATTGCCATTAGGATTTTCACATCCGTGAATGAAACCGTCAGCCATCCCCTTATTATAAACATTCATTTAAGCAGGTTGAAACTCGCAGGAGCTTTCGCGTAACGAACTAAACTGAATCATAATAAGTGTAGATGGGATAAACAACTGCAATTCTATAAAAAGAAAAGGAGTATATTATGATCAGCGTAGGAATTGATGTATCAAAAGGGAAAAGTACAGTATGTATTTTGAAACCATATGGAGAGATTGTTAGTAAGCCTTTCAATATTACCCATACCCAAAAGGATTTAAGCGAATTATCTTCCATGCTTTTCAGACTAAATGATGAAGTCAAAATCGTTATGGAAGCAACCGGAATTTATCATCTTCCAGTTCTTACATATTTACAGGAAAAAGGATTTTTTGTTTCTGTAATTAATCCGTATCTTATGAAAAGTTATCGTAACGAAAGTCTGCGAAAAGCCAAAACCGACAAGATTGATTCCCGTATCATTGCTAATTATGGAATTGATCATTGGTTTAAAATGAAAGAATTTCAAACTTCTGGAGAGATTTATGAAGAGTTGAAGTTGCTTGGACAGCAATATCGGCATTATATGAAGCTTCATCTTTTATCTCTCGCTGAATTGACCCATCTTTTAGATTTGACCATGCCTGGAATAAAGAATCTTCTTGCAAGTTGGAATGAAACAAATCGGAAAGATAAAAGAAGTGATTTTGTGGAACGTTTTTGGCATTATGATGTAATAACATCTATGTCTGAACAGGAATTTACTGAAAAGTATATACTTTGGGCAAAAGAAAAGAAATACGTCCCAAGCCAGGAAAAAGCCAAAGTTATATACACCCTGGCTCAGGAAAGTATTCCCACATTACCTTCAGAAACCTCATCGGTCAAAATGCTGGTGACTGAAGCAGTTCGGGTGCTCAAGGAAGTTGATGCAACCCTTGGTCTAATTTTATCACGGATGCAGGAAATAGCCAAGACTTTGCCAGAATATTCGGTTGTAAGAGAAATGGGTGGAGTGGGAAATACATTAGCCCCAAAGTTAATTGCAGAAATAGGAGATGTTCGCAGATTTCGCAACGGGAAGGCATTGGTTGCATTCGCAGGAATTGATCCACCACCGTATGAATCTGGTCAATTTGTAGGTTGTAATAGGAAAATCTCGAAACGTGGTTCAGCATCATTGCGCAAAGTAGGATACGAAACAATGAGAAGTTTAAAAATGCGTTCCAGACCAGAAGATCCGGTTTACCGATATGTTGTAAAAAAGGAATCAGAAGGTAAAAGTAAAAAATCAGCAAAGATAGCCGGATTAAATAAGTTTTTACGCATTTATTATGCTCGAGTAACCGAACTATATAAAAATATATAATCTTATATAAAATAAATAATTTTTTAGACTGCCAATCAGACAGTCTATTTGTGGTACGCAAATATATTTTGTGACAGAAAATAAAAAAGATAAAAATAATTATTGACTTTTCTTAGCAGGTTTCATTCTTAAGGCATTCGACACACACGGAATAAAAAGTAGAAAGCCGTTCCAGTGAATGTGAAGAAGGTGTTGGAAATAGTTAAGCGTCAAAATTATGCGTTGGGTTTTCGAAATTTGCCTGTTTGAGCCGAATGGCGAGTTGCAAATTTCGGAAGCCCGTTTTTAGCATAATTTTGACGCTTTAGTATTTCCCGCCGACGGAACCTGAACAGGAACGGCTTCCTACTTTTTATGCAGGTCCGGGTCGTCGTGCCTTTCTGAATTAAATCCCAATTACCCTAAATACACAACCTTATCTTCCGGCTCTGCGGCTGGTTCCATATCGATCAGGTACAGTACCGGCTGTTTATTTCCAAAGGAACTTACTGCCTCGTACTCGAACCTTGCACGGATCTGCATCCAGGATTTTGCTTTTACATCGATCTTCTTTTCTGCTTTGCATGGATATCCGTAATAACGTACATCTTCCGCGCAGCATGTCATGATCTCTCTGACCGGAACGAACATATTGTCCGGCATTCCCTTCGGGCGGAAGATCTGTCCTTTGAAGTCGATTTCTTTATGCAGATATAATTCCGGATGATCATATGCATCCACATACCACACACCAAAATCAACATCATCCAGTACGATCTTGTCTCCTTTTACATCATATGGGAGATCTTCTTCGGATGGCTCGATGATCTTGCCTTGCATATCTTCAAAGATCAGCTGTGCCATCGGATTCTGTACCTTCAGTGCACGTCTGAATCCGGATCTGTTAACACCATCTGCACATCTGTTAACAACGATCAGCTCAGACTCTGTGAGCTGTTCCATCAGCATATTTCTCATATTCATCAGATACATATCCAGTGTTGTACCATTTACGGTAGAGTATACTCCCTGAAGTTCGAAACTTCTCGGGTATCTGATTGAAAGCAGATCCTCCAGCTTCCACATTCCATTGTACTCAATGATAATCTGTGCCGGATGATAGTTTCTTTCACAGTTTTTGAAAAATACAGTGTTCAACTGGTCAAATTCTTCGATTTTCAGAACTGCCATATTTTTTTCTTTTAAATATTCTTCCGGATACTCTTCTTCTCCTTCTTCACAGAGAAGTAACAGTGTAAGTCCCGGTTCAATCCATTCCTGTTCCATCAGGGTATCCTTGATCATGGTTGTCTTACCACTGTCTAAGAATCCCGTAACGATAAACATAGGTGTTGCCATACTCGCACCTCTTTCTTTTATGGTTATATTGTGATTTTTGGCTCCATAATAATATGGAGCCAATTATTAGTATCCTATACGTGGAATAATTTCAGAAGGTCGTCCTCTTTCAGGTCTGTTCCGATTACACAGATACGTCCTGTGTAGTCCGGCTGTCCTTCTCTTACTTCGTACTCTTCCGGTACTAAGTCGAACTGTTTCCATGATCCGTCTGTCATCTGGATAATACCTTTGGAACGAAGAATTGTTCCGTAAGATGTTGTCTCTGACAGTGCCTTCAGCAGATAATCCAGTTCTTCTTCGGTATATTTATGAACAGTCTCTTTGCCCCAGCTTGTAAACACATCATCTGCATGATGATGGTGGTGATGATCGTGATCGTGTCCACAGCAGCAATCGTGATCATGGTCATGATGATCGTGGTCATGATGATCGTGATCGCAGTGATCATGATCGTGGTCATGGTGATCATGGTCACAATGGTCGTGATCGTGATCATGATGGTCATGGTGATCGTGGTCACAATGGTCGTGATCATGATCGTGATCTTCATGATCTTCAAACAGGCTCTCAATCTCAGCACCCTTTGTCAGTGCATGACTGATTGCCTCTTTGCCAAGCTCATCCCATGGTGTAGAGATGATCGTTGCTTCTGCATTTTCTTCACGAAGTGTGTGTACGCATTCTTCTACTTTTTCATCTGTCATCATCTGTGTACGGCTTACTACGATTGTTGACGCATGCTCTACCTGATCTTTGAAGAATTCTCCAAAGTTCTTCATGTACATTTTTGCCTTTTTACCATCTACAACTGTGATTCTTCCGTCAATTTCAATGTCCGCATCTTTTTCTACAGCTTCAATTGCTCTTGCTACGTCAGATAATTTTCCAACTCCTGATGGCTCAATGATTACACGGTCCGGATGATACTCATCTAATACTTTTACCAGAGCTTTGCTGAAGTCACCAACCAGTGTACAGCAGATGCATCCTGAGTTCATCTCTGTAATCTCGATTCCTGCATCTTTTAAGAATCCGCCATCGATACCGATCTCGCCAAATTCATTCTCGATCAGCACAAGTTTCTCTCCTGCCCATACATCACTGAGCAGCTTTTTGATAAATGTAGTTTTTCCTGCTCCGAGGAATCCTGAAATAATATCTACTTTTGTCATGTTTATTGCCTCTTTTCTATCTATTTTCAAAATTAATAAAAGTCCCGACACATATATTATCACAAACAGCGGGTGGTTGCCAGTCCCCCAATTCTAATATTTTTCTCAACTTTTTATAAATCACCCGCAAACTCTGCTGCCTGCTGCTCATTATAGATATTTGGATTGCAGACAATTTCTTCTTGTACACATAGTAGAGTAAAAAAACGATATCTGTACCGGATGGTACAGATATCGTCTGCTTTTTATGATTATTCTAAAATGTTCTTATAATAATCCGCCGATTGACAGGAACAGTGGTGCAAATACCAGTGATACAACTGTCATCAGTTTGATCAGGATGTTGATAGATGGTCCTGATGTATCTTTGAACGGATCACCTACAGTGTCTCCAACTACAGCTGCTTTATGAGCCTCGCTTCCTTTTCCACCGTGGTTACCGTCTTCGATATATTTCTTAGCGTTATCCCATGCTCCACCTGCATTAGACATGAAGATTGCCATCATAACACCTGTTACAAGTGCTCCTGCAAGAAGTCCGCCAAGTGCAGAAGGTCCAAGAAGGATTCCGACTACCAGCGGTGCAAGTACTGCCATGACACCAGGAACCAGCATTTCTTTTAATGCTGCTGTTGTTGAGATTGCAACGCATGACTTGTAATCTGGTTTTTCTGTACCCTTCATGATTCCAGGCATTGTCTTGAACTGACGTCTTACTTCTTCGATCATCTGGTATGCTGCTCTTGATACAGATGACATTGTCATAGCTGAGAACAAGAACGGAAGCATTCCACCGATCAGCATTCCGATGATTACACGTGAGTCAAGGATATCAATTGACTTAAGATGTACTGCTTCTGCGTAAGATACGAACAGAGCAAGTGCTGTCAGGGCTGCAGATCCGATAGCAAAACCTTTACCCATAGCTGCTGTTGTGTTACCAACGGCATCCAGTTTGTCAGTGATCTGACGAACGTGTGGATCAAGCTCGGACATCTCTGCAATACCACCGGCATTGTCAGCGATCGGTCCATAAGCATCTACAGCTACTGTGATGGCTGTTGTAGAAAGCATTCCTACAGCGGCAAGCGCGATACCGTAAAGTCCGCATGTCTGGTAAGCAATAAAGATACCAACGCAGATCAAAAGGATCGGGATTGCTGTAGATTTCATACCTACTGCGAGACCACTGATGATGGTTGTTGCAGATCCAGTCTCTGACTGTTCTGCGATTTCTTTTACTGATTTGTAATCTCCGGACGTATATACTTCTGTGATGATACCGATCAGAAGTCCTACGATCAGACCAGCTACGATAGCGATTGCTGCCTTAAAGTCTCCGAAGAATACTTTACTGAGTACACAAGATACGATCAGTACCAGTGCACTTGCTACATAAGAACCAGTCTTTAATGCTTTGTGTGGATTTGAATTCTCATCACCTTTTACAAAGAATGTTCCAAGGATAGATGCAACCAGTCCGAGTCCTGCGATCAGAAGCGGGAAGATTGCTCCCTCAGCTTTATAATACACGATTCCAAGTGTCAGTGCAGAAACGAGTGCTCCTACATAAGACTCAAAAAGGTCTGCTCCCATACCTGCAACGTCACCTACGTTATCACCTACATTGTCAGCGATAACAGCCGGGTTACGCGGATCATCTTCCGGGATACCTGCTTCTAGATCGGAAG
>CALMUC010000049.1 GCA_937872845.1 uncultured Lachnospiraceae bacterium
GAATATTTAAAGATATTCAAAATCACTCAAGAATATTCAAAAATATTCAAAAAACTCCAAAATAATGTAAATATATGTTATCTCTATTGCACAAATATGATAAAATAGAAATAAGTTTAGATGTTTTTGTGGGGGTGATATAAATGTTTACATATAATTTCATATATACATCTGCAAAAGAAATAAGAAGTGGACTTGCAAGTCTTGAATTAAAGTGTGAATCTGAAGTTTTTGTCAGGATTCATACAGCCATTCATGATGCAGAACAGTCAGTAAGAGTTGCATGCCTCGTTAAGGAAGTGATTCCGGAAGCTAAAATATTCGGAACATCAACGTCTTCTGTAATTGATAAAGGAAGCATACTTGCGGATAAATGTCTTATATCTGTGACAGTTCTGGAACATGGGAAAGTTTCAGTCATGATGAAACATACATTTGAAAAGTATGATTCAGTAAAACCTGAAGTACTGGCTAAAGATTTGTCAAATAATACTGATAAAGGAACAAAGATGATACTTGCATTCTTTACATCGCTTTACAGTGATGTATACAGATTTGTTGAGGAATGTAATAAATGCATGCCTGGAATTCCTATGGCAGGAGGTATTGCCAATACTTCAGAAGTGTCTCTTATAGATTTTGCAAAGCCGAGTTTTGTATTTAATGAAAATGGCTGGATGAAAGACGGGGCAATATTTGCAGTGTTCAGCGGGGAAAAAATAGATGCGATGGTATCATATGCATCAGGAGCTGAGACGATAGGCGATGAAACTGAAATAACAAAAGCATATGGACCTTGTATAATTGAAATTAATCATGACTGTGCAGCTAATTATTATAAGACATGTATAGGAGATATTCTTGATGAACATCCTGAATTTACAAATATATTTCCATATGTGTATTCTGATAATACTGATATTCCGTTTATTGTATATTACAGACATAGAGGGACACTTGCTGACTTTTTTTCACCGGATATACCATATAATAATAAATACATTAGTGAGCATCCGGATGTTGATATAAATGAAACGAGAGATTATCTTGTTGCGAATCATGATATTGTAGAAGGTAAAAAAATAAAAAGAGCATTTATATATGACAAGAAGATAATAGCAGACAATAATAAACTGTATCATAGTATAAATGATTTTGAAAAAGCAGAGACTTTGTTTGGATATTCATGCATAGCACGTTCTATAATTTATTCAAATTGTGCTAAATGGGAGCTTTCTCCATATGCAGATACAGGTCTGTCCGGATGTATTACAGCAGGAGAAATAACATGCAACAATGGGAGAAATACATTTGCAAACTGTTCATTTACTGTTGCGGTAATTGGCGAAAAACGTTCAACTCAGGCATTGAATGAGTTTGCACTTTCAAATACAGAGAAACTTGTAGAAGACAATAAACTTCTGCTTAGTTATCTTACAAATATTGAAAAATATTTTTCTGGAAGAAAAAATATGGAGGCATCCGGACTTCTTGCAGATATAAGAATGAATTATGAAACAAAATTGCTATATGGTAAAAGCGGAAAAATCGGGAATCTGTCTCATCTTTATTTTGACATAAATCTGGATAGAACAGATAAAGTCTGTGCCATAAGTGTACCAAATGCAAAAATCATGGAAACATTCATGCAGAAATCAGAAACGGACCGTATATTTAGAAATTTTAATGATAAATGTCTTGAGTATTCAGAAAAGAACAGTCTCGAAATTTATGAAGGAAGAAATAAATGGGAGATTATAATTGGAGCAGGTGAGAAAACTTCTTTAAGTGATTTTGAGATGATGATGCATGAATTAAATGAAGAGATGATCAGTGCAGATGATGTTGATAATGCATTGGCCATCAGGTTTGTGATATTGGTACATTTTGGTGTGTCAGATTTACAGGCAATATACAATTCAGCTGTTCTGGAAATGGAAAAGAAAAAATTGCAGTTCCTTGTTTATAAAGATGAAACAGTCACGGAAAAAAATTTCCGTGAACAGTATGATATGACAAAAATCATCAAAGATGCAATTGTAGATGACCGTGTAGTTCCGTATTATCAGGGAATTCGAAATAATGAGACTGGGCAGATTGATTATTTTGAGGCACTTATGCGTATTCGCGGGTCTGATGGAAAAATTTATACACCAAATCAGTTTCTTGGTGTGGCACAGGATTATGGAGTTCTTTATGATAGAATTTCATATTCTATGATCCAAAAGAGTCTTGAACGCTTTAAAGATGAAGAAAATAAAAAAATAAGTATAAATCTCAGCATACGAGATATAAAAAACCGTGATGTTGTGAGCTATATTTTTAAGTTCTTGTCAAATGTGGCTCATCCTGAGAATTTTGTATTTGAACTTCTGGAAAGTGAAGATATAGATGATTATGAATATGTGTATCAATTCACGACAAGAATTCATATGTTGGGAGCAAAACTTGCTCTTGATGATTTTGGAAGCGGATATGCAAATCTTATGCATATAATAAAAATTGAATTTGACATAATTAAAATAGATGGTGAGATAATAAGACAGTGTACAACAAATAAAAAATCTCAAGATCTGATACGTCTTCTTTCTCTTTGGAAAAGAAGCAGCAGAAATGACATTTCAATTGTTGCTGAATATGTGGAAAATAAAGAAATACAAAAACTTATTAATGTCAGTAAAATAGATTACTCACAAGGATATTATTTTGCAAAACCAGAAGAAAATCCCAAGGGACTATCGATAGGTGCAAAATAAGCAGCATATTATATTGTTGTATCATGAGATGCTGTTTTATCAGCTTGTCTGGTAAGCATCGGTTTTGCAATGTGTTTTCTGAAAAACGATATAAGAGGACCTGTGCATGCGGCATTGACAATTGTTCCAATCCCTAGAACAAGAGCAAATGAATTTTTCGACATCAGGCAAAACACTGTTCCTATAATTACGCATGTTAAGTCGGTTATGATGCGCGCAGCTGAAAATCTGATTTTACTTTTTGTGACTTTTTCTATTATGAAACCAAGTGAATCATATGGTGAAGTTCCCATATTTGTTTCCATATAAAATGCACATCCAAGACCTACGAGCAGTGTTCCTGATATGAGGCATATAAATTTTACAGGTAATGAAGCACTTATATGAAATACATTTGCAGAAAGCCATGTAAAAAAATCAACACAGTAACCGATGCCAGCCATATTTACAATTGTTCCGGCTCCAATCATGCCCCTCATCAGAATAAATACAATAATGAAGAGCATAATATTCATAATGAGCTGACAAGTGCCAAAATCCCTGTGGATAAACAGACTTATTCCAAGATTCATGCATGAAAAGGGGTCAACACCGAGAATACCTGTACGGTATGCGGTTATGCCGAGAGCAATCAGGAGATTGCCGAGAATCATTATAATTATCCGTTTAGGCATATTTTTCTTATTTTTAATTTTCATTTATATTTTCCTCAAAAGTTCTTTTATATATACTGAAATACATACATTAAGTGCTGCCAGTGACAGTTGGTATCTGATAACTACTTTAAGCAAAAAGATATCAGACTTCAACTGAATATATGGTAAAAATATTAAAATTTTTGAATGACAAACCGGTATAAATAATGATGTTATTTTATTTTGTAAAAATAATTTAATTGTTATTTCAATTAAGAAAAAATGCATTTTTTTTTAATTGACTTCCCGGCTGAATTGTATTATTTTACTTAGTATAAGCGGACAAAGATGTCTCATAGTTATTGAGATTTTGTCCGCTTTTTCTTTTTCTGAATACGCGTATCAGAAAAAGTTCAGGTTATTACATGAATATGGAAATTATTAAACATTAAATCTGATTCATTATGTAAATGAAGCAGATGTAGCAAACGAAGGCGTTTGAAGAATATTAATTCTTTGAACGCCTTTTTTAGGAGGCATGTGTCTATGATTAAATTATATCTGGGTGGGCTGATGCTCACAACTCCGACTGCAACGGACGGAACTATTACATGGGCCTGGTTCATGGCACAGAAATATGCATCCATGTTCTTAAATGCAACAATTACTACGCTTATTGTAGCAATTGCCGGAACGATTCTGGGGTATGTTTTGGGCTTTATAGTCGGAATAGTTAATTCAACAAAGATTCATAGAGAAGATTTTATTGTAAAGAAAATTATGATCGGGTTATTAAAAGCAGTAGTTAAAGTGTATGTTGAAATATTTCGTGATACGCCAATGATTGTTCAGGGAATGGTCATCTATTATGGTCTGCGGCAGAATAATGTCATGATCACATCAATTGTTGCTGGAATACTTGTGACAGTACTTAATACAGGAGCTTATATGGGTGAAACAGTAAGGGCAGGAATCAATTCAATTGATGTCGGACAGGAGGAAGGGGCACTTGCAATGGGGATGTCACACTTTGGAACAATGGTTTTCATTATTATGCCCCAGGCTGTAAAGAATGTGATTCCGGAAATGGGAAATACGTTTTTAAACAATCTGAAGATGACATCTGTTTTGAATGTAATAGGTGTTTCTGAATTGTTTCTTATGGCTAAAACAGCAGGTGGCTCATATTACAAGTATTTTGAGTCATATATAGTTATTGCGGTTATCTACCTGATTCTTTGCATGGTATTTAATATTTTATTCAGTCTGCTTGAGAAAAAACTTAAAGGCAGGGGCGATTACGAACTTGCAATGGAATATGTCAAGGCAGATTGAAAATAAAATCACCGCTGTAAGAAGGGAGTAATGTCTTATGTCAGATACGAAAAAACAGGCAGAAATGAAAGATGTATCGGCACCTTTGATTAAGGTGGATCATCTTGTTAAAAGTTTTGGAGATCATGAAGTTCTTAAAGATATAAGTTTTGAGATAAGAAAGGGTGAAGTTGTATGCGTGATCGGTTCATCAGGATCAGGAAAATCAACTTTGCTTCGCTGTATTAATCATTTGGAAAATCCGACTGGAGGAAAAATATGTTTCCATGATAATGAAATAAAAAATACTCAGAAGTCTCTTTCGGATTACAGGGCGCAGGTGGGAATGGTATTTCAGTCATTTAATTTATTTGACAATATGAATGTTTTAAAAAATTGTATGTTTGGAACCAGACATATTTTGCATCTGGATAAAGACGAATCCAAAAAACGTGCAGTGCAGCATTTGCAGGAAGTTGGAATGGCAGCTTATATAAATGCAAAACCATCACAGCTTTCTGGCGGACAAAAACAGAGAGTTGCTATAGCAAGGGGACTTTGCATGAATCCGGAAGTACTGCTTTTTGATGAACCTACATCTGCACTTGATCCTGAGATGGTTGGAGAAGTGCTGAATGTTATGAAGGAACTGGCTGCAGCAGGACTTACTATGATTATTGTAACGCATGAGATGGAGTTTGCAAAAAATGTTTCAACGAGAACGATTTTTATGGATGATGGATATGTTGTAGAAGACGAGGAACCGGAGGTGCTGTTTACAAGACCTAAAAACGAAAGGCTTAAAATGTTTTTGTCACGGTACATTCAGGCAAAGGAGGCGTAAATTATGGAAAATCTTGTTATTACAGTTGCCAGAGGGTTTGGCAGCGGAGGAAAGCAGATTGCAAGCCGGGTTGCTGCGGATCTTGGGATACATTGTTATGAAAATAGAATTCTTGTACTTGCATCACAAATGAGTGGACTTGATGCAGAACTTTTTCAGGAGGTAAATGAAAAACTTAGATTAAAGACAAGGTTCAGCTCGTTTTTATCAGGACTTCCTCAGAGAATGTCACCACATCCGGAAAATCGTGATTTTGTTTCAGATGAAAAACTTTTTGAAATACAGAAGCAGATCATAGAAAATCTGGCAGATACTGAATCATGCATAATTATCGGTAAGGCTGCTGACTGGATATTAAAAGACAGAGATAATGTTATCAGTCTTTATATAGAGGCTCCGCGCAGTTTTACAAGAAAAGAAATTATGAATCGTATGAATGTTTCCCGCGATACGGCAGATTTGTCTATAACGAGCACAGACAAGTACAGAGCAGAATATTACCAGCATTATACAGGTGGAAATTATTGGACGAATCCTGTTAATTATGATCTTACACTTAATACAGAACGGGTAGGAATGAAAAAAAGCGTTGATCTGATTGAGGATTATATCAAAATAAAATATCCTGACTGGATTCCACCTAAAGGAAGAGAGAAAACTGTGAAAGCAGGAAAATAGTGTGATTAAAGAAAAAGCGAGGTGATTCTATGGAAATTCATACATTTGTGATGGGAGAGGGCACGAATTACAAAGAATATATTCCACAGAAGAATCAGTGGGTAAATAAATATTATTGGATGAAAGGCAGCGAAAAAGTTCGTGCTATTCCTGATGCCTGTCTTGACATTCAGATAGTGCAGGAAAATGAAAAGATTTCCATTTATATTTGTGGAAGCTATCTCACCAATAATATATCACATGCTGCAAAGTATGATGACTGTTTTGGAATTAAAATGCAGCCAGGGATAATTCCTGAAGCATTAAAAAATGAAATAAGAGAACTTACTGAAAAAAGTAAGGCGGTTACGCCTGAAGAACTTATAGAAAATATACCGGCAGAATTTCGTGGAAGAATAAAAAATATATTGTCTGAAATAATGAATGAGCGGAAGCTTGATGAATTTGATTTTGAAAAGACTGTTGGCGAA
>CALMUC010000050.1 GCA_937872845.1 uncultured Lachnospiraceae bacterium
TATCAAGATCTTTTCCATAATAAATGCTGATAAGTCCTGACTCATCATCAACCATATCTTCCACAAGTTTCTTGGTGACATCTGCAATATCAGTACCTACTACATCAATTCCATTGTCAGAAATTCCCATTATATCATTCTTTTTAATTGTTTTACCTTCTATTGATGTGTCACGTATTGCATATGTTACCTCTCCGGATTTAACACCTTCCATGCTATTTTTCATTTCTGTTAAATTCTGTTCTGGTGTAGATGCCGTAGAAAAGCTAACCATGGCGCTTATTCCCTGAGGCATTGTCTTAGATGGAACAACAAATACATTTTTACCTTCTGCAATTGAAGCAGCCTGATCAGCTGCCAATATAATATTCTTATTATTAGGAAAAATAAAAACATTTTCAGCATTAACTTCATCAATTGCCGATAAGATCTCATCTGTACTTGGATTCATAGTCTGTCCGCCCGGTATGATAAAATCAATTCCAATATCTTTAAGGATTTTATTCATACCTTCACCGACAGATACAGAAATAAATCCATATTTTTTTTGACTTTCTTTCTTTTTATTTATTCCTCTGGCAATTTTTATTTTCTTAAATTCTTCATCCTGATCTACGTTTCTTTGCCGTTCCTGTTCCATTAATACACGTTCAGAATGTTCTTCACGCATATTATCAATCTTCATTCTTGTCAATGCGCCATATGTAAGTGCCTTTTCAAATGCAAGTCCCGGATGATTTGTGTGTACATGTACTTTAACAAGTTCTTCATCAGCAACACATACTAAAGAATCTCCAATAGACAGTAAATATTCCTTAAATTTATTTACTTCATTATCAGAAAGCTGATTTTTCAAAAGGATAATAAATTCAGTACAATACCCATATTTTATATCTGCTGTTGAGATATTGTCATTACCGCTTCCTGACGGGTATACCGGATGAATAACAGCCTTCTTTTCACTATCTGCTGCATCATTCAAAACAACAGGCTCTCCCTTAAGTCCCATAAGTACTCCGCGGAGAACTTCAACCAAACCCTGTCCGCCCGAATCAACAACGCCTGCTTCTTTAAGTACCGGAAGAAGCTCTGGTGTTGATGCAAGTACAGTCATTGCATGATCAAGTACTTTTTCTCCAAATGAAATAAAATCAACTTCAATGGATGAAAGTTCACTTGCTTTATCTGCAATTCCTCTTGCGACAGTAAGAATAGTACCTTCCTTTGGTTTCATAACCGCTCTGTATGCAGTCTCTACTGAATGTTCAAAACCAGAAGCTACATCTTCAATAGTAAGTTTTTCTTTGCCTTTTATATCCTTACAGAGTCCACGAAATATCTGAGATAAAATAACTCCTGAATTTCCTCTTGCACCTCGAAGCGAACCACCAGATATTGCTTTGGCAAGCTGATCTATAGTTGGATTATTTAACTTCTCCACCTCGGCCGCTGCTGCCATAATTGTAAGTGTCATGTTTGTCCCTGTGTCTCCGTCAGGAACAGGAAATACATTTAATTCGTTTATATATTCCTTATTATTGCTGATATTGTATGCACCTGCAAGAAATATTTTCTTCAAGGTATCGGCATCAATACTTGTATAAGACATCTCCAGTTTCCTCCTGATCAGTCAATGACGCGCACGCCCTCAACATAGACATTAATTGCTTTAATTTTCATATTTGTATAATCTTCAACCTGATACTTTACTGTATGTATCAGATTGTTTACAACAGTTTTTATATTTACTCCATACGCAACAATAATATGAAATTCGATTTTCAGCTCATTTTCAGAATCTATGAATACATTTACACCACGGCTGATACTATCGCCCTTCAAAAGTTTTGCAAGTCCGTCACGCATACTGACAGCCGCCATACCAACTATTCCGAAACAATCAAGTGCAGCATGCCCTGCATATTGTGCAATAACTTCATTTCCAATGGAAATTTTACCATTTTCTCCATCCATTTTCCCAGTCATAGACTTTCCTCCTTCTCTAAAAATAGAACATTACATTGCTAATTATACATAATTTTGCTTTGATTGAAAAGTATCGTATTTTTCTTCTTGCATTTGCTTTATAATTCTGTTATTATTTACTGCGTTGCGAGCCGTTTGACGGCCAATTTAGCTATAAGGAGGTGTCGAAGATGGCTAAGTGCTTTTGTTGTGAGAAATCAGTTCATTTTGGAAATAATGTGAGTCACTCTCATAGAAGATCCAATCATATCTGGAATTCAAATATTAAGAGAGTGAAGGCTGTAGTTGAAGGTACTCCTAAGACAATCTATGTATGTACAAATTGTCTTAAGTCCGGAAAAGTTCAGCGTGCACAGTAATATTTTACTGAGTTCAAAATGAATATCAATATAAAAGGAGCAGGTTTCATCCTGCTCCTTTTTATTTGATTATTTAACTTTCTTGGCAACAACAACAAATCTTCCATTTTTAGCATGATATGAACATGTAGATAATGTTATCATTTTATCTCCATATTCTGCATTAACCGGAATATTATAAAGTGTACGTTTTTTACATTCACTTATAAATTCATCAAATTCTTTTTCTGAATTGGCATTATAAAAATCATAATATTTAAAATCATCTTCATTTTCATTTATTTCTGTTGGAAATGCTGCAACTATTTTGTATGTACCTTTCCCATATATTGTATCAAATGTTATTTTTGAATGTTCTTTGTAAAAATCCTCTTTCTGATAATCCAAAAGTGAGTGAAACATTGTTCCGGCCCGCATATTATGTCCATATATAATAATATTATCAGAAGGTTTTTCAGGATTTGAACCTGCGCCAAGGAAAAGCGTTCCAGCTGAATCCTTTACCTTGTAAAAATTTTTATGTATATAAAACTGTTCATCATTTGGTGTAAAAACAACAGGATAGTCTATTTTCGTTCCCGAAATTGAAAGCCATCCAACAAAATCATTATTTTCAGCATAAATTTTTTCAAACTTCTTCAATACAGATTTTCCATTTACCATCTGAAACGCATCTGTTACTGAAGTTTTTTCCTGATTTTTATTTTCATCAATAATGTTATCTTTATCTTTCGAAATCAAATTTCTTACTGAATCAAATGATTTCTCACTTCTACAAATATGATAATAATAAAGTCCAAGATAGCCCCCTGATACAACAAATATTATAATCATAAGTCCCAGCAGAATATTCAAAAATACATCACTCTTTTTTTTATTTATTTTTGATTTTGTTCTATGTCCCATTTATTTTCCTTCTGAAGTTTCTTATATATACGAAACGCCTCATTTAGTATCTGCTTTTCATTTTGATATTTCAATAAATGATATGCCTCATTGAATTTATAAAATCCTGAATCCTGAAAGAATTCTTCATGTTGAGGTTTTGAATAGAAACTGTCAGTAAACATAAGAAACCAATGTACAGTCTTATGTATTTCATCAATAGCAGTACGAAAAACGTAATTTGTTTTTCCGATATACTGCACTATTGTTCCATGTGCCCCAGACTCTTCACCAACTTCTCTGACCGCTGTTTCATTTAATGTCTCTCCATCTTCAACCGTACCCTTCGGCAGCACCCATCCATCTGAAATTCCTTTATAATTTTTATAAAGCAGCAGCATCTTTCCTCTGTATATTACAACTCCTCCACTGCTTGTAGCCTCGGTCATCCTTATTCATTCCTT
>CALMUC010000051.1 GCA_937872845.1 uncultured Lachnospiraceae bacterium
TAAGCATATTTTCAGGATCATCTGCCGCCTTGACTTTATCATTTGCCTTTATAATGATTCCCTGCTCATCAATAAGATAAGTAGTTCTTACTACACCCATAGATACTTTTCCATAATTTTTCTTTTCTTTCCAGACATCATATGCTTCAATAACTTTACGCTCCGGATCTGCTAATAGCGTAAATGCCAGTCCGTATTTTTCTTCAAATCTCTTGTGAGACGCTACAGAGTCCTTGCTTACTCCGAGAATAACAGCTCCCTTCTCAGTAAACTGTGGATAACGCTCAGAAAAGCCACATGCCTGCTTCGTACATCCTGGTGTATTATCCTTTGGATAAAAATATAAGATTACTTTTTTTCCTGCATAATCGCTTAATTTATGCATTTCTCCGTTCTGATCCGGCAATTCAAAATCCGGTGCTTTTATTCCTAACTCTAACATTTACTATTCCTCCGCTTTTGTATTTTCCACCTGTTTTCTTGTTCTTTTATTACCTGAAATCATTTTATGACCAGAATAGACTGCCATAATCATGCATATCAGAGAGCCAAATGCAAAGTATTTGTGTGCTGCTTTTAACCCTTTATATCCTGTATAAAAAGTTCCAACCATTGTAACTATTGCTCCGATTGACCAATATTTATGTGCTTTCATTTTATACCTCCAAATTGATTAAGCTGTTTCCAAAATAAATATCTCTGGATCATTAACAATATTATACATTCCATCCATTACTTTCGACAAGTAGGGAAAGAAAAATAATCATTCCAAATACAAAAGGATGTATCACGATAATTCTGGCATTACCTTGACGCATCCTTTCGTGTTGTATTTTTTTATTCTTCTTAATGACAGCTATGGCTTCCGCATCCATGCTCACCACACGTATGTCCTTCCCCATGGTTGTGCTCATGGTGAGAACACTTCACATCCGGATTATACTCAAGTGTTTCATTGATAAAAGCTTCTACCGCTTTATCTGCATCTCCTGAAACTCCTCCGAAAAGCTTAATTCCTGCTGCCGCTAATGCTGTCTGTGCACCGCCTCCGATTCCGCCACAGATCAGAAAATCTGCATTCAACGCATTAAGAACTCCCGCCAATGCACCATGTCCGCTTCCATTCGTATCTACTACTTCTGAATGTACTACTTTTCCTTCCTCTACATCGTAAATCTTAAATGTCTCTGTGTGTCCAAAGTGCTGGAAAATCTGTCCATTTTCATATGTTACTGCTATTCTCATGATACCTTCTCCTTTTTCTTCTGCATATTTTTTGTAAATTTCCTGTTTGTAACATCCTCCAAAGCTGCAGTTGCTGCTCTGACCATCACAAATTCTGAAATCCCCACCCTCGATTCTGAGTGGATGTCCATCAATGAGTGCATCTGCTATTTTCTTCCTGGCAATCTCGTAAATCCGTTGGACCGTCGTTCTTGCGATCTGCATAGATTCTGCACACTGCTCCTGACTGTAACCTTTCTTGTCCAAAAGACGGATTGTCTCGTACTCATCTACCGTCAGAACAATGGGCGTTTTTTTCTCAGTATCATCTGCCGGAAGAAATTCTAAAATTTGTGGGAAATGACAGACTTTTCTGCATTTTACTGGTCTCGGCATAAACTGCTCCTTTCTCGCTTTTCTTATATAATAGTCCTATAAAAGGCATATGTCAATAATATTATTGACATATGCCTTTTATAAATCACCTTATAGTATTACTTCTTTTCATTATTTTTTAATTTACAGATACCCTGCGTCATTGTTCCCATTGGGCAGAATGTACACCAGGTTCGTGGCTTATATAACAGCATTAAAATCAAGCCTAACAATAGAGATGTAAGCATCAAACTATAAAATCCAAAACTAAACTGTGCCACCCAATCAGCTACTGTTCCTGCAGTGTATGTCCATCCCCATGGAACACGGAAGGTCCAGAATAGTTTGATGGCTTCACGCAAGGATGATGCTCCGGCACCAACTAAATATGTCTGAAATACCATATTTCCAAACATTGTAAGGAAAAATATCAAAAATCCATATCGGAACCATTTAGAACTCATCCATTGCGGGGTTTGTTTATTTCTTGAGCATTTTAAATCTCCACCAAGCTTACTAAAAAGCTGACCACGTCCACACAAATGATTACAGAAAAATTTATTTCCACCGAATACTGCTATTCCTAACGGCAACAGGAAATCAATCATCCCAAACCAGGCGAACAAAATATTAAACAACCAAGAGCAAAATAAATGATCCCCCATATCCATAAATAATCATACCATTGTTTCTTTTTCTTCACACCGCTACCCTCTCTTTCATTTCAATGCAGCCTGCCGGACAGGACTTTGCACATTTCCCACATCCTACACACAATGTTTCTTCTACTACCGCATAGCACCCACGATGCACTTTAACCGCTGCCAGCGGACAAGTATTTTCGCATACTCCGCAGGCACGCATCTTTTTTTATCAACACTTGCCACTCTTTTTGCCAATGCTTTGTTCCCCTTTCAAATTTGGTATCTCTATTATACCTAAAAAAGGTAAATCCTTCTGTGATATTATTACATAAGAATTTACCTTGAACGCTAATCATTACAATGACATATTTTTATTATACATTACCTTTATATTTATATATGATGTTTAGAATTTCCTCAGTTGTTCGAATAATTTCTTTTTGTTTTTCTTTCATTGTTATAGATTTGCTTTCTTCTTCAGCTAACGAAGAGTAAAGGTGAATGGTATTAGCATGATTCCATATCTCATCGTAAATTTTCTCGATTTCATCAGCACTCCGAAATGCCTGGTCTGTTTGCATTTGCAAGTGTTCTCGTTGCTCTTCCAGATGATTCATCCGTTCTTGTAACTGATCCCTTTCTTTCTGCAATCGATCATGTTGTGCTTGCAGTTGATCTATTTGTATTTTAATTTCGCTCATCTTTTCTTTCTGTCTCCGCATAAGCATCATCAAATATACAACTACAAATACAAATAATAGTATTATGTACAGCATAAACTTCTCCTCACGACACATATATTTCGACGGTTTTCCGCAAATCAACTATTGATAATGGCATAGAAAGAACAGTTAGTTTTCCTGAATTCTTTTTAATTTCAACAGCATCAGGATTGCCTGTGATTAAAATTACAGGTGTTGTCCTGTCCGCACGCCATGGCTGATTCGGTTGGCTCGTCATATCTTCGGTAACAATCCAAAGATCCGGCTTATGTCTGCCTAATCTTGTTTTAGCACTTTCCGGTGTGTAAAACAGCATGATCTGATCTGAAATAAATTGCAATGTTTCTTTTAATCCTTTTGCATAACGTTCACTGCCACAGACCAGTGCAATAATAGAAGCAGCTTTCTTTTTTTGTGTTACCTGAATAAAATCCAAAACTGGTGTATTATAGAGACTAAAGTCTTTTTCCAAATGAACTTTATCATAATAATTCTTTGCTGCCTTGCACATCCTCAGACAAAACTGTTCTATGTCTATACGAATATCGTTTCCGTTCTCCTGTATGTTCATACTTTCCAACTGACAAACTGACATTCCACAGTTTAGTCCAAGATGAAAGCGTATATTATTTTCATCATTCAAAAATCCTTTATTTTGATGAAGATATTCACATCGAAGCTGCCAACAGCGTTCTCCGCAAATATATGGCTTTTCATCGAATTGAGATAGTTTAAAGTAGTCCCCTGCATATTCATCAAACCAGCGAATATACTGGGTTCCCACATCACGGGTCGGATTCTTTTGCCGATCCAGCATAACCCGGCCATCTCGATAATGTTTAACAATTTCCGGGAAAGCAATACCTCCGCAAATATCTGGCAAAGTCAATGCCAATGCCAGTGCAGACTGCCATCGTCTATCTACAATATTCAGTTCTACTTCTTCAATTCGGTCCAAAAATGTAAAACTGAC
>CALMUC010000052.1 GCA_937872845.1 uncultured Lachnospiraceae bacterium
TTTTATACGAATTATTTGAAGATTTTATGGATGATCCGGCAAATCAGGATTTTTCAATGGACAACGGTCTGGTTTGCCGCTGGATGACTGGTCAGGCTAAAATCAGTCCTAAAATATCCGCTTACTATTCCAAGCCATCCAATCAGGAAAAATTAGCCCATACCATCCACCAGAATCTTCTTCCACTGATGTCTGACTGTAATATGGCTATACAAGATATTTACACTTTATTCATTCAGGATGACAGCATCTCAGATGCGAAAAAGAAAAATCTGACTCCCTTATATAAACCAGCCAGTTCAAGACTGCTGTTTCTTGCAAAACTGATTTCTTTTGGCATGGAACGCCAATTCATCAAACGTAATACCAAAAATCAGAAGCTGCTCGCCGGAGGCGCTTTATCCCCCATTGTGCTGGATTATATTATGGACAGTGAGGTTCCGAAACCATGCCGTCATTTTATCGGAAGAGATAAAGAACTGGAAGAATTATATACCATGCTTGAGGAAAACCGTCATGTTTTTCTTTGCGGAATCGCCGGAATCGGAAAAAGTGAACTTGCCAAAGCCTACGCAAAGCGGTACATAAAGCAATACACCAATATCCTTTATGTAGAATATACCGGCAATCTTCATCAGGATATTACTGACATGGATTTTATTGACGATCTGCCGGAAAGCACTGAACAGGAACGGTTTCAAAGACATAACCGTTTTCTGCGTTCCCTGAAATCTGATACTCTGCTTATCATAGATAATTTTAATGTCACTGCCACACAGGACAGCTTTCTGTCAGTAGTATTAAAATATCGCTGCCAGATTTTGTTTACAACCAGAAGCAAACTGGATGAATACTGTACTCTGCCATTAAAAGAAATAGAGGATATGAACGCTCTCTTCCAGCTGGCATCAGTATTTTATTCAGAGGCAGACACGTACCGGGCAACAGTTGAAAAGATCATCGAAACTGTTCACTCTCATACTTTTGCCGTGGAACTGGCAGCAAAACTTCTGGAAAATGGAATCTCAACTCCAGACCAGTTATTAACAAGACTTCAGGTGGAAAAAGCATCTTTCCATAACGAAGATAAAATTAAAATAATCAAAGATGGACAAAGCAGCAAAGCCACCTATTACAGTCATATCCATACGCTGTTTTCTTTATACACTTTATCTCTTGAACAGCAGGATATCATGTGTAATATGTGCTTTCTTCCTTCCACCGGTATTTCTGCCCGTATATTTGCCAAATGGCTGGAACTGCCCACACTAAATGAAATCAACGATTTAATTGAGACTGGTTTCGTTCAGACAACAACACGTCGCACTATCTCTCTGCATCCGATGATTCAGGAAATCACCCTTTCAGAGACAAAACCATCTGTAAGTAGCTGTCACATATTACTGGATTCTTTACAGAAAATATGTTTAATGCATGGAATTGAAGTCGATTATTACAAGAAGCTGTTTCAGACAGCAGGAAACATCATAGAATTGATTGAAAAAGATGATATACCAAAATATCTACTTTTTCTGGAAAATGTTTTTCCATATATGGATAATTATAATTACCAGAAAGGTATGAAAGAAATCATTCAGGAATTAAAAAATTTTTTGAAGCCTAAAGACATTGGCACCGATTCTGACCGGGCATTGTTACTGGATTTTCAGGCTACTCTTGAAATCAAGCCAGAAAAAGCAATAAAACTGGAAAAGGATGCACTTGCCCAGATAGAAAATATCACTGCTGACAATGCTCGCCTTGTTTCCAACCTTCATGCCAATCTCGGTGGACTTTACCGCATGAACGGTCATCCCGATCTTGCAAGAGAACACATGGAAAAAAGTATCTCACTGCTTGACCAATTTAACCTGCTTCATATAAATGACAGCATACCTCAGATTGCCAATTATGCAATGTTCCTGACAGAACAGCAGGAACCCGAAAGAGGAATCTCCGAATTGCAAAAATTATCCGGCATCATCAAGGAATACCATTCCGATGACTGTCTGGATTATGCCAAAGTACAGGAAACCCTTGGAACCATTTATCTGATGACTGCCAATCTTCCGCAAGCCAAAACACATTTTAAAAGAGCTTTCAAAATATATGAAAAGATCTGGGCTGATGAACCAGAAATGATTGAAGCAAAATATCAGGAAATTCAGGAGTTATATCCACAGATTGGATTTTGCATTGGAAAAAATCTATCCGGTCTTTTAACAAAATAAGCATAATTTACGGCGGGCAACTTGCCCGCCGTTATATTCAACTATTCGTCAAATAAATATATGCATCTTCCAAAGTGATATCATTATCCAGGACACAATTCTCATTTGGCTTTCCTTTGCTTAATACTTTCATATGAATTCCATTTTCTACATACTGCTTAGATGATATAGAATAATTGGCTTCTAACAAACGGGCTTCTTCTGCATTTTGTACCGTACAATTCCAAACACAGCCCTTTGCATTTTCCAGCAACCCACTCACGCTTCCAGAATATAAAAAACTTCCCTTTTTCATAATGGCAAGCTGTGTACAGGTTGCTGCTAAATCTTCTACTACATGAGTGGAAAACAGCACAGTTCTATCCTTTGAAAAATCAACCAAAAGATTGCGGATCCTGATTCTTTCTTCCGGATCTAACCCGGTGGTAGGTTCATCAATAATCAAAAAATCCGGATTATTAAGAAGTGCCTGTATGAGTCCGACACGTCTCTTCATACCACCAGATAATTGCCGCATTTTTTTATTCTGATGCTCTGTAAGAGAAGTCTTTTCCAGATAATAGGTAATTCTTTGTTCGAGGTCATTTCTGGCTACTCCTGACAGTCCCCCCATATATACAAGACATTCTTTCACCGTAAGATTCGGATATAAGTCGATTTCCTGTGGAAGATAACCAATCTTTTTCTGTATTTTCTCATAATTTCCCTCGTTATACAGAATTCCATCAAGGGAAACCATTCCTTCCGTTTGTTTTAAAACAGTTGTAAGAACCCTCATCAAAGTGGTTTTTCCAGCACCATTCTCACCCAAAAGTCCGTAAATTCCCTTAGGTATTTCAAGAGATGCCTTATTTACTGCAACTACACCATTTTTAAATCTAACTGTTAAATCATTTATTCTAATACTCATAATCTATCCTCTTTTCTTTAAAGTCATTGGTAATACTGCAAATAAAAACAGCCCCGCTATAAAAGACACAAGCGTTCCATAAATCCAACTCTCGGACATTAATTGAGTAGGTTCACAAAAGCTGAAAGAAAACAATCCCAGATTTCCGAAAAATGAACTTCCCGCTTTTGATATAAGTCCAATGACAATTCCAAATAAACATCCAATACCTGCCCACATATTTCGAAGCAATGTACACAAAATCACAGAGCATATACTCCAAAGCCAGATAGTTCCAAACATTGCAATGAAATATAAAAGAAATATCTGAATACCCGAAATGCCTTCGTTTACACTGCCCGGTTTTTGCCAGAAAAACAAAACATATCCAACACAGGAAAGTATTAATAAATATAATATTTGAACGCCCACTCTCTGCGATATTACTTTTAACTGCTTTTTTTGATCATACAAATGAAATACATCGGCACGCTTACTTTTTACTTCCATCAAATATGTGTCACTACAAAAAATAATTGTTAAAAATGCTATTGGAGACTGAATTGCTGAACCGATTTCTTCATAGTATATAATCGGATGAATAACACACAATATCAGTATAAATGCACATGAATAAAAAATCTTATATAACGACAGGCAGTTTTTTAGTTCCGTTTTCAATGAACCCTCCTCCTTTTCCAGATTGTAACAGAAATACATACTAATATAACTGATGAAATTACAAGAATAATCTGATTTATGTTTGACATTTTGGCTACATGTGTTTCAAAAAATCTGCCAGGGAATCGCACCATAATAGAGAACGGTCTCATATAATAAATATCATTCTTCATGGTCAGCATATTTGAATATATAATGTGTAAAAACAAGATTGGTGCTGCCGGAAGCGGATTTTTAAATATTAATGCTGTAATTGTATAGACACAACATATCATCAAAAGATTCGGAACAATATAGATCAGAGAATTCACGCAAAAATCAATTGGTGTTACTGGAAAGCCCGATTCTAAAGACGTTTTCAAACACAGCATAAAGAATATAACATTCAAAATCACTAATACTCCCAGCATACTAATGAATCCGCTTATTACTTTCCCACATATATATTGGATTGCCGTAACAGGCTTTGTATGTAATAATTCATAGGTACTTTTTCGTGTATCCTGAATAAATAAAAATGATAGCAAGACTGTTGCAAAAAAGGCCATATGCAATCCTGCAAAATCCGTAAATTTTTTGGCAAAGTACCAGGAAAAAGAATGTTCGGATAATTTCCGCTCGATATAATGATTGATTTCTTCTGCTGTCCCCTTATGAATTTCAAGGTCCTCATAAGCATATATTGCATTATAATAGCCATATTGGGATTCCAAAAACTCAGAAGCAGTCTTTACATCCATATTCTGAATTTCTTTCATTACATGATCTGCTTCCTGCCTGCTAAATCCAAAACCATTTTTGGAGGTGTCCATTAACGTCTCTTTGATCGTATCTTCCCACTCCCTTCTTCTTTCTTTATCATCAGATGTGGGAATGTACCCATCCATGACATCAGCATCTTCCAATGCTACGTCATTTTGTGTGATCTGTTCATTCTGTTTGATATAATGAATTTGCAAATACGATGACAGACATTGATACATACTGGCAACTATAATAATCAAGCCAATCCACAAAACAGGGTTCTTTAAATAATCAAGTATACTTCTTTTTATGATTGTTTTCATTGTATCTCTTCCTTTCTTTATTTCTTTAACAACATCATACAAATCAATTCTCAATAAATTCACAACAAAAAAGACTAAAACCACTTTATTTGTGATTTCAGCCTTATAAAGTATTTTTATTCAGCTTTGAAAAGAGCTTCTACATGAGCACCGCCTTGTCTGGCATTATATATTTTCAAATTTCCTCCATGCTTTTCACAGAAAATACGAGAAATATACATACCAAGGCCAAAATGCTTTAAATCATCTTGTGGATTCTTATGATAAAATGGCTCTGTTACTTTTTCCTCAGTATCCACAAATCCTATTCCATCATCTTCAACAGAAATTATAAGAAAACCATCCTTTTTCTTTATCTGCAAAGCAATACTTTTTTGTGCATATCGAACCGCATTTTCCAGTAAGTTGTCTGTCACTTCCATGACAAGTTCCTCATCCACTTTCACAATGTTTTGTTCCTGCACTCTTTCTACCTTACATAATTTACTTTCCTTCTTGGACAGCATGGCAGCTTCTGCCTCAATCTTTTTTGCCAGTTCCGATAACTCTATCTCTGAGCATTGCAGTTCCCTCTGTTCTAAATGGGACATTTTTCTCATGTTTTCCGTGAAATGCTCTATACGGTCAATCTGATACATGCCTGTTTGTAAGATATCAATAACATCCTCTGTTTTTATACTCTCGGCAGAAACAAACTCTAAGAGCATTTCCTGATACCCACGCAATATGGAAAGTGGAGAACGTATATCATGTGCAATTGCATTCCGCAAAGCCTTCTCGTCATCAATCATTCGCCACATCTTTCTGTTGTTATCTGCTAAATCACTTCGCATCATTTCAAATTCTTTACACAAAGTTCCCATCTCATCTTTATTTTCATAGGACACATGAAAATCCAGTTCATTATCTGCAATCATTTGTGAGGCATCTTTTAGTTCCTGTAGAGGTGTCTTTAACTTATTTTTATAAAAAAAGAATACCGCAACAACACTCCCAACAATCGAAAAAATCAGTACCGAATATGTTTCCATAAAGTCACACATTTCCGAAAGATGATGGTCCAAACGATTCATCTGCGATTGATTAGGTCTTGATATCTCAATCTCGTATTTCTTTCCATATTGCTGAAACACGTCCGTATAATCTGCATAATCAATATATTTTTCCCATATTTTATTCTGCATATTTCCTGCAAAATGAACTGTAAATCCAGATAACAGAAATGCTGCCGTTAAGCTGATCACAAAATAAAGCAGAATTGTTTTTTTCAGTGACAAGTTTCTTATTTTTTCCATCGGTATCCAATCCCCCATACAGTTTCTATGTATTCTTTTTCTGAATAATCCGCTATTTTTTTCCTTATACGCCGTACTAATTCCGTTATCGTTCTACTGTCCCCTTCCGCATCATATCCACAGACTTGTGCATATATACGTTCTTTATCAAACACCTGCCCTGGATGCATGGATAAGAATTCAATAATCTGATATTCAATTTTTGTGAACTCCATCCTGTGTCCAGCTATAGCTACTATTTTTTCAGAATAATCAATCAGCATTTCATCCATGAAACGGTATTCCGTTTTTTGTTGATGCCTTTCTTCTCTCTTTATGTTTGTGACAATCCTTGCTTCCAACTCCCGAAGACTAAATGGTTTCGTAATATAGTCATCCCCACCCGAAAGCAACCCATTAATTTTATCATCTTCATCAACTCTTGCTGTTAGAAACAAAATCGGGCATAACACTTTACTGCGTATCAGACGACATACTTCAATCCCATCCATGCGTGGCATATTGATATCCAACAAAATAATATCCGGTTTCATTTTTATTTTATTTAATGCTTCCATTCCGTCTGTAGCCGTAATGGTTTCATATTGTTTCATATTAAAATAACTACAAAGCATTTTCACCAATTCTTTATCATCATCGACAACTAAAATCTTGTATTTCATCCAAACCACCTCCAGTATCCATATTATACGATAAAAAACAATGAAATCACAACAAGAGTACATGAAGAACGTAAGCACAATATATCTTTTTTCTCAATTCCTGCTCAATTTCCCCTCAATGCCTTTTTCCTCCGATTTTCGTATGCTTATCCCACAGCAGAGCAGTACCACACCGGTACGACCTGCTGAATCAATCAATACGAAAACGGAGGTATTTTTTATGCGAGAACTCAGAAACACAAAAATCATTGCTGTAGATCATGGCTACGGCAATATGAAAACAGCAAACACCGTCACGCCAACCGGAATCAAAGCCTATGAAACAGAACCACTCTTCTGCATCATTCCATATTTCCCATGAAGAATGTTGTAAATTAGTACTATCCACAACGATAACAGGTAATTTAATTATTCGTATTTTTTCCCGATAATGTAAATCGAAACTACCATACCACCTAATATCATAATTAAGAAAATTTTATTTAAAATATCCCATAAAGCTATATTGAGACAATTGATTATTATAATACCTGCAAGAGGATATAGAACAACCGTTGCAAGTGTCCAAATTTTTAAAGTTGTACAGATGTACATCCAATTTCCGTTGTTAAAGGATAAACCAACTAGATGTATTCTAAAAATTCCTTGTGAAACATAATTTATCTTGTTGGCATCATAATATGTTGGTAATATGTCTTTGGCAAAGAAACAAAACCATGCACCAAATAAAAGCATTAACCCTGTAACCAGCAATATATCACCTTTCATCTCTGCTATTGAATTCCCAGATACAACTAACATAATAATTTCTGTAATAGATATTAAAAAACATAGCAAATATGCTAATATCCAGTTTTTTCTATGCTGATGAATAGAATTCCTAACAGCCATATCGAGAGAGCCTACTACCAATTCCTCGACTTCTTTTGTATCAATATTTTTCTGTGTATCTATTTTTTCTCCACGTAACAATTCTGTAACGGTAACATCTAATATATCAGCTATTGGTATGAGTAATACGACATTAGGCATACTAAGACCACGTTCCCATTTGCTGACCGTTTTATCTGATACATATAATTTTTCAGCCAAATCCTTTTGAGTTAAATTCTTTTCCTTTCTTAATTCGGTTACAAATAAACCAAATTTTTCATTACTAATTTGATACATACATCCACCTCCTGCACACATATTATAATGGGAGTACGCATAAATCAATCGACTAGCAGTAGAATTGCAGAATATTAGCACAAATATATCAAATAATCTCCCCATTATAATTATTTCTGTGAAGTTATATTCGGATATTTTTTAAGCCATACTATGGAATAATTAAATCTGTGTAACTTATAA
>CALMUC010000053.1 GCA_937872845.1 uncultured Lachnospiraceae bacterium
GAAAATTGATGAGTTGAATAAGAAAAAGGATCACGAAGTAATTAAGACATGGTCACGCCGTTCCACAATCTTCCCTTCATTTGTAGGTCATACAATCGCAGTTTATGATGGAAGAAAACATGTTCCAGTATATGTTACTGAAGACATGGTTGGCCATAAACTTGGTGAGTTTGTAGCAACCAGAACTTACAAGGGACATGTAAGTGAAGAGAAGAAAGTTGCTGGCAAATAAAGGAGGTAGCTAGGAAATGGCAAAGGGACATAGATCTCAAGTTAAAAGAGAGAGAAATGAAAATAAGGATACAAGACCATCAGCTAAGGTTTCTTATGCTAAGGTCTCCACTACAAAAGCATCCTTCGTATTAGACGCAATCCGCGGAAAGGATGTTACTACAGCACTTGCTATTCTTCAGTACAATAACAGATATGCTTCTAAGGTTATTTACAAATTGCTTAATTCTGCAGTTGCAAATGCCGAGAACAATAATGGTCTCAAAGCTGAAAACCTTTATATAGCAGAAGCTTATGCAAATAAGGGACCTACTATGAAGAGAATTCATCCAAGAGCGCAGGGCAGAGCATATAGAATTGAGAAGAGAACAAGTCACATTACTGTTGTTCTCGACGAAAGATAGGAGGATCAGCATGGGACAGAAAGTTAATCCGCATGGTTTAAGAGTCGGAGTCATCAAGGATTGGGATTCAAAGTGGTATGCAGATACAAAGAATGGTGAATTTGCAGACAACCTTGTTGAAGATCATAAGATTCGTGTGTTCCTTAAGAAAAGAACAAAGGACGCTAACGTATCTAAAATTGAGATAGAGAGAAAAAGCAATAAGATCACAGTTAGACTTTATACCGCAAAACCTGGAGTTATTATTGGGAAGGGCGGAACTGAGATTGAAAAGCTTAGAGAAGAAGCACAGAAACTTACAAAAATCAAACTTAGTATTGATGTAAGAGAAGTTAAGAAACCTGATATCGATGCACAGCTTGTTGCAGAAAATATTGCAAAACAGCTTGAAGAGCGTGTTTCTTTCCGCAGGGCTATGAAACAGAATATGGGTCGTGCAATGAAGGGCGGAGCTCTTGGAATCAAAACATCTTGCTCTGGACGTCTCGGTGGTGCAGATATGGCACGTAAGGAAACTTACAATGATGGAACTATTCCACTTCAGACATTGCGTGCAAATATTGATTATGGATTTGCAGAAGCAAATACAACCTATGGAAAAGTCGGCGTGAAGGCGTGGATCTATCATGGCGAAGTACTTCCTACTAGAGGAAAAAAGGAAGGGAGCGATAAGTAATTATGTTAATGCCTAAGAGAGTTAAATATCGTAAACAGCAGCGTGGTTCCATGGCAGGTAAAGCAACACGTGCAAACTCGATTACTCGTGGTGAGTATGGTATCGTTGCCCTTGAACCTTGCTGGGTAAAATCAAATCAGATTGAGGCAGCACGTGTAGCTATAAATCGTTACCTCAGTCGTCAGGGTCATGTATGGATTAATATGTTTCCAGATAAACCTGTTTCATCAAAACCTATCGGCGTGCGTATGGGTTCTGGAAAAGGTGCAGTTGAATTCTGGGTATCTGTTGTTAAGCCAGGCAGAGTTCTTTTCGAAGTTGGTGGTGTTCCTGAAGAAACAGCAAAGGAAGCCCTTCGTCTTGCAACCCACAAGTTGCCTTTAAAATGTAAGGTAGTTTCAAAGGCAGATCTAGAAGGAGGTAGCCAGCAGTGAAAACAAAGGAATATAGAGAAGATTTAAGAAAGAAGACTGTTGACGAGTTAAACAGCGATCTTGTAACTGCTAAGAAGGAGCTTTTTAATCTTAAGTTCCAGAATGCTACAAATCAGCTTGAAAATACAAGCCGTATCAAAGAAGTTCGTCGCAATATTGCACGAATTCAGACTGTAATTGCTGAAAAGGCAAATGCTTAATTTTCGGGAAGGAGAGAAACAATGGAAAGAAATCTTCGTAAGACTCGTGTAGGTCTTGTGACAAGTGATAAGATGGATAAGACGATTGTTGTTTCAGTCATCGATAATGTTAAGCATCCTCTTTATGGCAAGATTGTTAAGCGTACTTACAAGCTGAAGGCTCATGACGAAAAGAATGAAGCTAAGGCTGGAGACCGCGTAAAAGTTATGGAAACAAGACCACTGTCTAAGGATAAGAGATGGAGACTTGTTGAAATCGTAGAGAGAGCTAAGTAAGGAGGCAAAGAAGAGTATGGTACAGCAGGAAACAAGACTTAAGGTTGCCGATAATACAGGTGCAAAAGAGCTTCTCTGCATTCGTGTACTTGGTGGATCAACCAGAAGATATGCTGCAGTCGGTGATGTTATCGTTGCTTCTGTAAAAGATGCCACACCAGGCGGCGTTGTAAAGAAGGGCGATGTTGTTAAAGCCGTTGTAGTTCGTACAAAGAAGGGTGCACATCGCAAGGATGGTTCATACATCAGATTTGATGAGAACGCAGCAGTCATTATTAAGGATGACAACAATCCTCGTGGAACACGTATATTTGGACCAGTTGCAAGAGAACTTCGTGACAAAAAATTCATGAAGATTATATCTCTCGCACAGGAAGTACTGTAAGGAGGAAACCAGGATGGCAACATCTAAGATTAAGAAGGGTGATCTCGTTAAGGTTATCGCCGGTAAGGATATCGGAGCGGAAGGAAAGGTTCTTTCAGTAGATGTTAAGAATCATAAAGTTCTCGTAGAAGGTGTCAATAAAGTATTCAAGCATACTAAGCCAAATATGCAGAATCAGCAGGGCGGAATTATCGAGAAGGAAGCACCTATCGACATTTCAAATGTTATGTATCTCTATAAAGGTTCTCCTGTTAGAATTGGATTCCAGGGAACTGGCAAAGACAAGAAGAGAGCTGCCAAAGTAAATGGTAAGCTTGAAGTCATTGATTAATTCGGAAGGGAGGCATAACTTTGAGTAGATTAAAAGATTTATATAATGATGAAATTAAAGAAGCTATGACAAAAAAGTTCGGATATAAGAACATTATGGAAATCCCAAAGCTTGACAAAATCGTCATTAATATGGGCGTAGGAGAAGCTAAGGAGAACAGTAAGGTTCTTGAAGCCGCAGTCAAGGATTTGACAGCAATTTCAGGACAGAAACCTGTTATTACAAAGTCTAAGAAGTCAATTGCAAACTTTAAGTTAAGAGAAGGACAGGCAATTGGATGTAAAGTTACACTTCGTGGAGACAGAATGTATGAATTTGCAGATAGACTTATTAATATTGCATTACCTGCAGTTCGTGACTTCCGTGGTGTCAGCGCAGATTCCTTCGATGGAAGAGGAAATTATGCACTTGGTATAAAAGAGCAGATTATCTTCCCTGAAATCGAATACGATAAGGTAGATAAAGTAAGAGGTATGGATATCATTTTCGTAACAACGGCAAGAACAGATGAAGAAGCTAGAGAACTTCTCAACCTCTTTGGAATGCCGTTCAGAAAATAAGGAGGAATTATAATGGCTAAGACTTCTATGAAGATAAAGCAGGCTAGACCTCAGAAATTCTCAACCAGAGAATATACGCGCTGCAAGATTTGTGGCAGACCACATTCTGTACTTAAAAAATATGGAATCTGCAGAGTTTGCTTCAGAGAGCTTGCATATAAGGGCGAAATCCCTGGCGTAAAAAAGTCCAGCTGGTAAGATAGAGATTAGGAGGAACATCAAATGTCAATAAGCGATCCAATTGCAGATATGCTTACAAGAATTCGTAATGCAAATACTGCGAAGCATGATACAGTAGATATCCCGGCTTCAAAAATGAAGCTGGCGATTGCGAATATTCTTCTTTCTGAAGGATATGTAAGTGCAGTTGATGTTGTTAAAGAAGGAAACTTCGACAACATTCGTATTACACTGAAGTATGGTAAGGATAAAAATGAAAAGGTCATTAATGGCCTGAGAAGAATTTCTAAGCCAGGACTTCGTATTTATGCAGATGTAGATAATATGCCTAAAGTTCTTGGAGGAATGGGAACAGCTATCATTTCTACAAACAAGGGTGTAATTACAGATAAAGAAGCCAGAAAACAGAACGTCGGCGGTGAAGTAATCGCATTCGTTTGGTAAAAAATTAGGAGGTAAAGGCAAATGTCACGTATCGGTAAAATGCCTATCGCTATCCCTGCAGGCGTCACTGTAGATATAGCAGAAAATAATAAGGTGACTGTTAAGGGACCTAAGGGAGAGCTCTCAAGAGCATTAGCTCCTGAACTCACTATCGCCATTGAAGATAATGAAATTAAGGTAACAAGACCAAATGACGAGAAGAAAGAAAAGTCTCTTCATGGACTGACAAGAACTCTTATCAATAACATGGTAGTTGGTGTAACAGATGGCTATAAGAAAACACTTGAAGTTAATGGTGTTGGTTACAGAGCTTCTAAGCAGGGTAAGAAACTTGTTCTTAATCTTGGTTATTCCCATCCTGTAGAGATGGAGGATCCTGATGGAATCTCCACAACTGTAGAGGATGCAAAGATCATTGTAAGTGGTATCGATAAGGAAAAGGTCGGACAGTACGCAGCTGAGATTCGAAGCACACGTGGACCAGAGCCATATAAGGGCAAGGGTATCAAGTATGACTATGAGACAATCAGACGTAAGGTTGGTAAGACCGGTAAGAAGTAAGTAAAGGAGAGAGATTGCAATGATTAATAAGGAATCAAGAAGTGCAATTCGTGAGAAGAAGCATTTAAAAATAAGAAATCGTTTCAGTGGAACAACTGAAAGACCTAGACTTGCTGTATTCAGAAGTAACAATCACATGTATGCACAGATTATTGATGACAGCAAAGGCACAACTCTTGTTTCTGCTTCCACGGTTGAGAAGAATGTAGCATCCGAATTAGAGAAGACAAATAATATCGAAGCTGCAAGCTATCTTGGCAAAGTAATAGCTGAGAGAGCAGAAGCTGCAGGTATAAAGGAAGTTGTTTTCGACAGAGGCGGATTCATCTATACAGGCAAGATCAAGGCATTAGCTGACGCTGCAAGAGAAGCCGGTCTCGTATTCTAATAAGGAGGACAAAGCTAAATGAAGCCAAATAAGGTTGATGATAACCAAAAGGAATTTGACGATAACGTTGTATCGATTAAACGTGTAACCAAGGTTGTTAAGGGTGGTCGAAATATGAGATTCGCTGCTCTTATCGTAGTTGGTGATCACAAAGGTCGTGTAGGCGTTGGAGTTGGTAAGGCAGCTGAAATCCCGGAAGCCATCAGAAAGGCTAGAGAAGAAGCTACTAAGAAATTAGTTACTGTACCAATCAATGAAGCAGGCAGTATCCCTTACGGATATACAGGAAAATTTGGAAGTGCTGAGGTACTTCTGAAAAATGCACCAGAAGGTACAGGTATCATTGCCGGTGGTCCTGCCCGTTCCGTACTGGAACTTGCCGGATATCGCAACATTCGTACAAAGTCTCTTGGATCTAACAATAAGCAGAACGTAGTTCTTGCAACATTGGAAGGTTTGAAGGCTATTCAGGATCCTGAGAAGATCGCGAAGCTGCGCGGTAAGACAGTTAATGAGATTCTGAAATAGGAGGGAAAGACAAATGGCAGATACAGTTAAGGTAACACTTGTAAAATCACCAATCGGTGCTATCCCAAAGCATAGAAAGACAGTTGAGGCTCTTGGACTCCATAAGCTTCATCAGACAGTAGAGCTTCCTAACAATGCTGCAACAAAGGGCATGGTTGCTCAGGTATATTATTTAGTTAAGGTTGAAGACTAAGGAGGTTAGAGTCATGGATTTATCAAATCTGAAGCCTGCTGATGGCGCAGTTACTCGTGATGATTTCAGACGTGGCCGTGGTCATGGTTCAGGTAACGGCAAGACAGCTGGTAAAGGTCATAAGGGACAGAAGGCTCGTTCCGGAGCCCCAAGACCTGGTTTTGAAGGCGGTCAGATGCCACTCTTCCGTCGAATCCCTAAGAGAGGATTCACAAACAGAAATTCTAAGACAATAGTTGCTCTTAACGTTTCTGATCTGAATAGATTCGATGAAAATGCAGATGTAACAGTTGCATCACTTATTGAAATTGGTTTAGTTAAGAACCCAAGAGATGGCGTAAAGATTTTAGGAAATGGAGAGTTAACCAAGAAGCTGAATGTTTCTGTAAATGCTGTAAGTAAATCAGCAGAAGAAAAGATTTTAGCTGCAGGCGGAAAAGTCGAGGTGATCTAGTATGTTCAAAACCATACGAGATGCATTTAAGGTTAAGGAGATTAGAAATGGACTTATTTTCACCTTCTTTATCCTAATCATCGTTCGTCTTGGCTCTCGGATTCCGACACCTGGTATTGACACAGCAAAACTTAGTGCATATTTAAATAACAACCTTGGAAATCAGGCAAGTTCGCTTGTTGATTCTTTTACAGGTGGTTCATTTTCACATATGTCTATATTTGCTTTGTCAATAACACCTTATATTACTTCCTCCATTATTCTTCAGCTCCTTCAGATCGCAATTCCTGCGCTTGAGGAGATGCAGAGGGATGGAGAGGAAGGCCGTAAGAAAATAACAGCGATTACAAGAATTATTTCAGTAGCACTTGCAATTATTGAAAGTCTTGGACTTACAATTGGATTTGGTCGTGAGGGTCTCCTTGAAACTTATGATTTTATGCATGTTGCGGTTGTTGTTATAACACTTACAGCAGGAAGTACATTTGTAATGTGGCTTGGTGAACGTATCACGGAGCGAGGAGTAGGAAATGGAATATCCATAATCCTTCTCATTAATATTGTATCAAGAATACCTAATGATATTGTCAACCTTTATAATATGTATGTTAAAGGAAAGGATATCGTAAATATGGTATTTGCAATTGTTATTATTCTGGCAATTGTAGTTGTTGTAACAATACTTACTGTTTTATTAAATGACGGTGAAAGACATGTGCCTGTTTCTTATGCACAGAAGGTTCAGGGACGTAGAAAAGTAGGCGGGAAACAGACATATATTCCAGTAAAAGTAAATACAGCGAATGTTATGCCTATTATCTTTGCATCTACACTTATGTCACTTCCTTCTATCATTATTAATCTGTTTAATATACATGTTAGTAATAGCGTTGGAAATAAGATACTTGAAGGTTTAAATTCAAATTATTGGTTTAAAACCGGATATCCTTGGGCATATATCGGACTTGTTGTTTATCTGCTGCTGGTTCTGTTCTTTGCATATTTTTATACATCCATTACATTTAATCCTATGGAGCTTGCAAATAATTTAAAGAAGAGCGGTGGGTTTATACCTGGAATTCGTCCTGGAAATCCAACTCAGGATTATCTCAATTATGTACTGAATTATATTGTAATAATTGGTGCAGTTGGGCTTATCGTTGTGGCATTGATTCCTATATTCTTTAATGGAAGATTTAATGCAGATGTATCTTTTGGCGGAACATCACTTATCATCATTGTCGGAGTTATACTTGAAACAATCAAGCAGATTGAATCAAAGATGGTAGTTCGCAATTATGAGGGATTCCTAAGTTAAATTACAGGCCTTGTAAAGTTGACAAGGGGAACAGGCAGCTTATGCTGTCTGTCCCTCATTTGTCGTTATCGGGAAAACGAAAGGGGTTATACATGAAAATTATCATGTTGGGTGCACCTGGAGCCGGGAAAGGCACACAGGCAGATTTACTTACCAAAAAATATGACATTCCACATATTTCAACAGGAGATATTTTCCGTGCAAATATCAAGAATGGTACAGAACTTGGCAAGAAGGCAAAAGGCTATATGGATCAGGGACTCCTTGTTCCGGATACATTGGTTGTAGATCTTGTTATTGACCGCATTCATCAGGACGATTGCAGCAAGGGATACATTTTAGATGGTTTCCCTAGAACAATTCCACAGGCAGAAGCACTTGATACGGCACTTGCATCTGAAAATGATTCAATAGATGCAGCTATAGATGTGGAAGTTCCGGATGAATCAATAGTAAAAAGAATGTCTGGCAGACGTGCATGTCTTAAGTGCGGTGCGACATATCATGTTGTGTATAATGCACCAAAAACAGAAGGTAAATGTGACAACTGCGGAAGTGATCTTGTACAGCGTGATGATGACAAACCTGAGACAGTACTTAACAGACTTTCAGTTTATCATAAGGAAACACAGCCTCTGATTGACTACTATGATAAGAAGGGACTTGTCAGAATGATAGATGGAACAAAAGATCTGAACGAAGTCTTTCAGAATATTGAAGAGTCATTAAAGTAAGTAGAGGTGTAGAAATATGGCAAAATCAGACGATATAGAGTGTGAAGGCGTAGTGCTGGAAAAACTCCCGAATGCGATGTTCCGTGTAGAACTTGAAAATGGACATGAAATACTTGCTCATATAAGCGGAAAACTTCGTATGAATTATATAAAGATCCTTCCTGGGGATAAAGTGACGGTTGTAATCTCACCATATGATCTGTCAAAAGGCAGAATTACTTGGAGAGGAAAACAATAAATTTATTTCTTGCAAATTGTTAACATTAATGGTATTATTGGCGATTGCAAGAGACTTTTGGAAAGGAGATAATTTTAATGAAGGTTAGAGCATCAGTTAAACCAATTTGCGATAAGTGCAAAGTCATTAGAAGAAAGGGCAAAGTCCTTATCATCTGCGAAAATCCAAAGCACAAACAGCGTCAGGGTTAATTCCCGTCTTTTTATATGAATTAGCATGTGATGATTAGCCCATCACCGCTTCTTCTATAAAATTGTGCGTTCTCTGAGCCTGTTTTAAATTTTAAGAGGCAAAGGGATTCACTGGATTTGAGTGGACAGAACGCTTTTTCGGGGCGTCAGTACCGAAAAATTTATGCGGCTGCAGAAAATATGTTTTTATGTCTGAAGTGGAAAGTTCATTTTTCGACATTTTTGACCTGTTTTCTGTGAAAGTGTGAAAAAGAATCTGGTTATGGATAAGTTATATACTCTCTTCACACGGAGATTATTCGTAAGGCAGTTCAGAAAACATACATTTATATTTATTAATTTGGAGGTAGAATTTAATGGCTCGTATTTCAGGTGTAGATTTACCTAGAGACAAGCGCGTCGAGATAGGTCTTACTTATATTTACGGCATAGGTCTTAAGACATCTAAGGACATTCTTGCAAAGGCTGGTGTTAATCAGGATACAAGAGTTCGTGATCTGACCGATGACGAAGTAAGGAAAATCAGTGATATCATAACAGAGTCTATAACCGTCGAAGGTGATTTAAGAAGAGAGACAGCGCTCAATATTAAGCGTCTGCAGGAGATTGGTTGCTATCGTGGTATCCGTCATAGAAAGAGCCTTCCTGTACGTGGGCAGAATACAAAGAATAATGCTCGTACAAGAAAGGGTCCTAAGAAGACTGTTGCAAACAAGAAGAAGTAATTTAGTTTGGAGGATATAATTTCATGGCAAATACAGCGAAAGCTACAAAAAAGGGAACAAAGAAGCGTACCAGAAAGATTGTAGAGCACGGACAGGCTCACATTCAGGCTTCTTTTAATAATACAATCGTAACACTGACAGATTCTGAAGGAAATGCTCTTTCATGGGCAAGCGCAGGCGGACTTGGATTCAGAGGATCCAAGAAGTCTACTCCATATGCTGCTCAGATGGCAGCAGAGACAGCTTGTAAAGCTGTTCAGCCTTATGGTTTGAAGTATGTTGATGTATATGTAAAGGGACCGGGAAGTGGACGTGAGTCTGCAATCCGTGCACTCGGAGCAGCAGGACTTCAAGTTTTATCAATTAAGGATGTAACACCAGTTCCGCATAATGGTTGTCGCCCACCAAAGAGAAGAAGAGTCTGATTAGGAGGAAATTTTCATGGCAATTAATAGAACACCTGTTCTTAAGAGATGCAGATCCCTTGAGATGGAACCAGCTTACCTTGGTGTAAATAAGAAATCACATAGAACAAGTTTAAGAAACTCAAGAAAAGTAAGTGAATATGGACTTCAGCTTCGTGAAAAACAGAAGGCTAAGTTTATATATGGCGTACAGGAAAAACCTTTCCGTAATCTTTACGAAAAGGCAGGAAAGATGGAAGGACTTGTAGGTTCAAACTTAATGCAGCTTCTTGAACTTCGTCTTGACAATATTATTTTCCGTCTTGGCCTTGCTCGTACAAGACGTGAAGCACGTCAGGTTGTTATTCACAGACATGTGCTTGTAAATGGCAAGATTGTAAATGTTCCATCTTACAAATGTTCAGCAGGTGATGTAATTGAAATCAAGGAGAAGTCTAAGACAATCCAGAGATTTAAGGATATCACAGAGGCAAACAAGGGAGTCCTTGTTCCGGCATGGCTTGAGGCAGATGCTGAAAAGTTTACAGGAAAGGTAATTGAAGTACCTTCTAGAGATGTTATTGATGTACCTGTAAATGAGACTCTGATCGTCGAGTTATATTCTAAGTAAAGCATTCAGTAGCCCGAAGAATAAGCTTTCGATACGGAGGGGTCGAATAATATGTTTGAATTTGAAAAACCAAGGATTGAAATTGCTGAGCAGTCTGAAGATAATAAATATGGCAGATTTGTAGTTGAGCCTTTGGAAAGAGGATATGGAACGACACTCGGGAATTCACTGCGTCGTGTAATGCTCTCTTCACTTCCAGGAACAGCTGTTAGCTGTATAAAAATTAAAGGAGCTCTTCATGAGTTCACAAGTCTTCCCGGTGTAAAGGAAGATGTTACCGAAATCGTATTAAATGTTAAGAATCTTCATTTGAAGAATAATTCAACAGATAATGATCCGAAGATCGGTTACATTGACGCAGTCGGTGACTGCGTAGTAACAGCAGGCGACATCAAGATTGATGGCGATGTTGAAGTCCTCAATCCGGAACTTGAGATTGCTCATCTTTCAGGGCCGGATGCAAAGCTTGAAATGGTTCTTACCATTACAAACGGACGTGGCTATGTTAGCGCAGACAAGAACAAGGAACAGAATCTTGCAATTGATTCAATTGCTGTTGATTCCATTTATACTCCGATAGAGCGTGTAAATCTGAAAGTAGAAAATACCAGGGTTGGACAGATAACCGATTATGATAAGCTGACACTTGATATATTTACTAATGGAACACTTGCTCCGGAAGATGCTGTATCTTATGCAGCAAAGATATTAAGAGAGCACTTGAGCTTGTTTGAGAATCTTTCTGATAACGTAGTTGCAGAACCAATCATTGCTGAGAAAAAGGCAGAGATGGAAGAACAGACAAATTTCGATATGAATATTGATGATTTAGGTCTTGGTATTCGTGCACAGAACTGTCTGCATCGTGCAAATATTAACACAGTTGGTGAACTTTGTAACAAGAGCAATGATGAAATGATGAAAATCCGCAATCTCGGTAAAAAGTCTCTCGAAGATATCATGCAGAAACTTAAGGCGAGTGGATATTCATTAAAAGATGCAGAATAGTTATACAACAATACAAAATCACCACTCATGCTGAAGAACAAGTAGGCACAGTGAAGACCGGATGAGTTTCGGTATGGAGGAAAATAAGAATGGCAATGTACAGAAAACTCGGCAAAAAAGCCGATCAGAGAAAAGCTTTACTTCGCAGTCAGGTTACACAGCTTCTTTATCACGGAAAGATTAAGACAACTGAGGCACGTGCAAAGGAAGTTCGTCAGATTGCTGAGCACCTTATTAAGCTTGCAATAGATGAAAAGGATAACTTTGAAGAAGTTACTGTAAGTGCAAAGGTTGCTGACCGTGACAAGGATGGAAAACGTATTTCAGAAGTTGTCGATGGCAAGAAAGTAACTAAGTATCATACAGAAGATAAGAAAATCAAGAAGGATCTTCCTTCAAGACTTCATGCAAGACGTGAAATGCTCAAAGTTCTTTATCCTGTAGTTGAAGTACCATCAGCTTCAGCTGGTAAAAAAGCAGGAACAAAGAAGATTGATCTTACGCAGAAGATTTTTGATGAGTATGCTGTAAAATATGCAGACCGTAAGGGTGGTTATACTCGTATTGTCAAGATTGCTCAGCGTTCAGGCGATGGTGCACTTGAAGTATTCCTTGAGCTTGTCTAATTTTTAAAAACTAAGTAAAAATTTACAATTAAAACTAAGCAAAATCACCGGATGCAAATGAGTGATAATGCTTAGTAACAAAAAAGACTGTATGTCCGTAATTGATATGCAGTCTTTTTTTTGTGAAAATCAATATAAAAATTAATATTTAAATTATTAAATGCAATGATAAAGAGTATTTACAGATAAAATTCATATATTTGCAGACACTGCCATCGTGCTGTATAATAACGTTTATGAGTGCCTATATTAAAGTGAAAAAACTTCAAATTGGTGGGATGACCGGAAATGAAATCAGCATGGAGATCAAGCGTGGGGAGGTCGCTATGATCACAGGCGTGACTGCATCAGGTAAAAGCAGTCTTGCTAAATATCTTGCTGGGGCAAAACGCCCACAAAATGTCGGTCAGATACAGATAGATGGATATGATCCTTATTCTCAGCTTGACATGGAGAAAATACATAAGATATCTTATTTTGCATATCAAAATGCAAGAGAGGGATATGCATTTTCAGATGTAACTGAGGATATTATCTTTGGACTTCAGAATATGGGGATGGAGCAGACAAAGATAAAAAAAAGGGTTGGTTATTATCTGAAAAAATTTCATATAAAATTAAAAAAACATCAACAGTATCAGGACCTTTCAAATGAAGAAATTCTCAAAATACAGCTTATAAAAACGCTTGCCAGTCATGCTGACATTATGATTATGGATGAGACATGTGATATGATGCCTGATGGTGATGAGATATTATCTTATATAATCAGTCAAGTTAAGCGTAAGAATCAGACCCTGATTTATTTTACGAAACGGAAACAGTATTTTGATAAAGGCGATAGAAAAATTTTCTTGAATAATGGAAAAATCTTTGAAAATATTGATGACTCAGATGAAAGCATTTCAGATGAAGAAAAAAGAGAAATCAAGATTGAAACAGATGAGCTTTCAAAAAGAATTTTTAATGATGAATGGATACATGACAGCTGGAATAATTTGAGAGATCCAAGACAAGTTGAACATTTTGATTCAAATAAAAGAATTATTGATGTAGTTGAAAATCCTGAGAGAATGCTGCTTGAGGATTCAGTTCTTGTTGATATAATGCGTGGTCCTGTAATGGACGGGGTTAAGAAAGCGGAAGCAAGATCCCGTGCAGAAGCTGTTCTTCGTATAATAGGTATTGATGAGGAAATATGGAACAAATCACCACTAAAGATATCAGAAGGTGAAAAAAAGCTAGTCGAACTCGCTGAGGCAATAGCGGTGAAACCAGATACATTAATTATACAGAAGCCATTTCGTTCACTCGATGCTGAAACATGTGAACGAGTGTCAACATTATTAAATGAAATACAAAGTCAAGGAATGGAAATAATTGTAAATGATAATGCATTTCGACCTGTAGTTGATTACAGGCACGTATCTGGACTTACTAAGGTGAATCCCGGTATAAAATTGTGGTTTGCCGTAGTTTTTTTGACTATAACTTTGATTTCAGGAAACTGGGTTTCAATTCTTCTTTCGGTTTTATTTGCTGCGTTTTGTGTAATTGCAGTTAAAACTCCATTCAGAAAAATTTTAGAAGGTTCTTCAGGTATAATTATATTTATTTTTTTACTTTCTTTAATTATGGGATTCTCATTTTCATTTATAACTGCTGCAAAGTTTTTTGTGAAAATGTGTGCAATCATAATCATGGTGAATGGAATATTTCAGTCTACAAAAAATGTCAAAATCCTTGATGGACTTACACGTGGATTTAAGATGTCAGCGGAAATGGCATCTGAGGTATATATGTTACTTGGTTTCTTTCATGAGGAAGGAATGATTCATGAGGAAACAAATCGTGCGGAAAGACTTCGAGGCATGCAGGTAGAGACACTTCCGTGGAACAGAAAGGTATATTGGTATATATCCGGAATTTTGCCAAGAATGAATTTAACAATAGAAACAATGAAACGGCGCAGTAAATCTATTAAGTTGAATAAATTCACATCAAATATACGGCGCAGTAAATCTGTAAAAACCAGAATGAACAAGGAAACAAGAGTTGTATTTGCACTTTTGATTTTATTTTCGGCTATGCAGATAGCATCGATGATTCTTTTTTAATCGCATAGTAGATTCTGAATTGTTAAATAAAAATATAGAAATATAATACATAAGGGAATTAATATCTGATGAGTAAAAGAATTATGCTTACGGTTGCATATGATGGAACAAATTATTGTGGCTGGCAGATTCAGGATAACGGGATTGCAGTTGAAGAGGTTATAAATAAAGAATTAGATAAACTGCTTGGTGAGGAAATTCATGTGATTGGTGCAAGTCGTACTGATTCAGGAGTTCATGCACTAGGCAATGTATGTGTATTTGATACAGATACCAGAATACCACCGGAAAAGCTTTCATTTGCATTAAATGCCGGACTGCCTGAAGATATAAGGATTGTGAAGTCTGAAGAAGTTGAAGCTGATTTTCATCCACGGCACTGCAGCAGCATAAAGACATATGAATATCACATTTGGAATTATAAATTTATGAATCCTGTGTTAAACAGATTTTGTAAATTTGTTTATTACGATCTGGATATTGAAGCAATGAGAAATGCATCAAAAGTTCTTATTGGAAAACATGATTTTAAAAGTTTTTGTTCAGCTCATTCGCAGGCCCAAACAACTATCAGAGAAATAATATCAATTGATATAAATGAAGTCAGTTCAGAGAAACTTGAAATGGCAAATATGCCAGGAGGAAGACTGATCACAATAAGAGTAAGAGGATATGGCTTTTTATATAATATGGTAAGGATTATAGTCGGGACACTTTTAAAAGTTGGAATGCATATGATGAAACCGGATGATATGGAGACTGTTTTAGAAGCTAAAGATAGAGGCGCTGCAGGACCAAAAGCAGATGCTGCAGGGCTTACTATGGTTGGAATAAAATTTCTTGAATGAAGCATATAAAAACATCTTGACATATATTTTTATTAGTTATAAAATATAGCTCTGTGTGAAAAGTTAGTATTTACCGGCCCCGGTGGGTACATGCACATATTTAATGTCTGGATATTGTGACTATCTGAGACAGCATATTTGTTAAGTTTACAGGAGGAAATCACGATGAAGAGCTTTATGGCAAGCCCATCTACCATTGAAAGAAAGTGGTATATCGTTGATGCAGAGGGTCAGACACTTGGACGTCTTGCATCTGAAATTGCAAAAGTTTTAAGAGGAAAGAACAAACCTACATATACACCATTTATTGATACTGGAGATTATGTAATAGTAGTTAATGCAGATAAGATTAAAGTAACAGGTAAGAAGCTGACTGATAAAGTTTATATCAGCCATTCAAAATATATTGGTGGACTTAAGAGTGCAACATTAAAAGAAGTACTCGCTAAGAAACCTGAGTTCGTAGTTGAGCATGCTGTTAAGGGAATGCTTCCTAGCGGAAAGCTTGGCAGACAGATGTACAAGAAGCTTTTCGTTTATGCAGGACCAGATCACAAGCATCAGGCACAGCAGCCTGAAAAGCTTGAGATTAAGTACTAGGATAGGAGGATGACAAGATGGCTAAATCTGCAAGATATTATGGAACAGGTAGAAGAAAGAGTTCAGTAGCTCGTGTTTATTTAACACCTGGCAGCGGAAAAATTACAATTAACAAGAAAAGTATTGATGAATATTTTGGTCTTGAAACATTAAAGGTTATCGTTCGTCAGCCATTTGCTGTGACTGGAACAACAGATAAGTTTGATGTAAATGTAAATGTATATGGTGGCGGTTTCACAGGTCAGGCTGGTGCAATACGTCATGGTATTTCAAGAGCACTTCTTGATGTAAGTGATGATTACAGAACACTTCTTAAGAAGGCAGGATTCCTTACAAGAGATCCACGTATGAAGGAAAGAAAGAAGTATGGACTCAAGGCTGCACGTCGTGCACCACAGTTCTCAAAGAGATAATCAGAATTATATTCAAATGCCCTGTTTCCGACCATTCGGAGACAGGCATTTTTTATTTGGTACTTATCTGGTCTTTACTACATGTTTCACACTCTAATTTCAGCGTTACAAGCTTTGCTACCTTTGCTTTTGTACCTTTCAGCACATCGGCATAGATGTTCGCTGTTACACCAGTAGCTTGAAGAATCTCGCACCAGATGATTTTGTTGGTAATATTATAACTGAAGATGCATTTATGAGTACGTCAACATCCAGTTCAGTTGCAAATGGTACATTTAGCGGTAATATGCAAATGGTAATAACCGCTCCTAAAGGATCACATGGTTTAGATATTTCAAACATAAGCTACTTTAGTGGTGAAAATGAAGTTTTATTTGATTATGGTCAAAATATGCTAATTACTGGAGCAAAATATGTTGGCTCTGTATTGCATTTGGACGTTACGATACTTCCGTAAATATATTCAGGTGATGTAATGAAAGATAAACAGTTAACCTTACAGGAAAAATGGGAATCAGATATACAATCGTATAAAGAAACAGGCGGCATGAGGATCACTGTTATCCAATGCAAAAACTGCAAACATTGGATTAAGACAGACGCGCTTCATTGTAATCAGTATGATAAAACCAATAAACCGCTGGAAACATTAAGAGCAAAAAAAGAGTGCCCTTGTTTTGAAAGTATAGATAAACTCAATATAGATATTATAAATGAATACGAACGACGACTTAAAGGTGGCATTTGGGGTGCTATCATAGGCGATGCACTTGGGGTACCCGTTGAGTTTTCTGATCGAAAAGAAAGAAAAAAAGATCCCGTAAAGGAAATGCGTGGATATGGAAAATATAATCAGCCGATGGGAACTTGGTCGGATGACACTTCAATGATGTTATGCTTAATAGAGTCAATAGCAGAAGGATATTCTGCTGATAAACTTGCTGAGAAATTTGTTCGATTTGCAAACGAAGGTTACATGACTCCATACGGTGTTGTGTTTGATATTGGTAATGCGGTTATGAAGGCTATCCGTAATATAATATCAGGAGTTTCACCTATAGAATGTGGTGGCGACACTGAATATGATAACGGTAACGGATCATTGATGAGAATTCTTCCGCTTGCATTTACATTAAAAAATGCAGACGATACTGAAAAAATAAAAATGATTGAGGAGATCTCGTCAATAACTCACAGACATCCGATTTCATTATTTTCTTGTATTATATATATTCAGATGGCATCTGAGATACTGTCAGGCAAAGACAAAGCTACAGCTTACCGTTCTATGACAAATAATGTAACATCTTTTGTTAGTAACAAGTATTCAGGAGTAATACAAAAGTTTGAAAGTATATTAAATGGTAAGCTAATATCGTTTAGCGAAAATAGTATTAAATCCACAGGATATGTTTTGGATACAATTGAAGCTAGCCTTTGGTGCTTTATGAATTCTTCCTCGTATGAAGAATGTGTATTAAAAGCTATCAATCTTGGTGGCGATACTGATACAATTGCTTGTATTTCGGGCGGTTTAGCCGGTATTTACTACGGCATCGACTCGATCAATGATAATTGGCTTCAGATGATTGCTCGAAAGCATGACATCAATGCCATGCTTGATAGGTTCATCACTGCCTTATAAACCAAAACAAATAATAGAGATGGGAGGAGCAATATGGCTATAATTGCATTAGCCGGAAATACGATAGTCAAGGGCTTTCTGCCTTGAAGTCGAAGATAGATACTGCACGAGCTGTCGCCAGTGTTGATACCTCTCATACACAGGCCCAAAACGCTGAGAAACGTGAGGAAACGAAAAAGAGTTCCTTAACAACAGGTTATGATAAGCTTGAAACACTTATATCTGATGTTAATACAGTTGACTCGAAGTCTTCACATAAAATCAGAGAGCGAAAGAATGATTTTTACGCTCGTTATAGTTATTTAAAGCCAGAGTGTGAAAAAACTGACAAGGAAAAACGCAAAGAATTTTTTCAAGGTATTGGCAATGCGATTGGCAATTTTTTTGGTGGAATTGGTAAAGCAATTGCGAATTTCTGTATTGGAATTGGAGAATGGTGTAAAGAAGTATTCAGCAATATCATTTCTGCAATAACAGCAATTGTTATAATAGCTGCAGCAATAGTAATTTGTATTCTTTGTGCTCCAGAAGTAATAGCAATTATTGCAATAATTGTTTGTGCTGCATCAGCAATTTATGGACTTGTTGATATTGGGTTTATGCTATGTAATAATGGCAAAGACATTCCTACACTATTAGAAGAAAGTGGTCATGAAAATTGGGCTGCCTTTGTAAGAGGATGCGATTTTGGATTTACTGTTGCATCTTTTATATTGCCAATAGGTGGTGCAATTAAAACTTCAATGATAACAGGTTCAAAAACATTTATTCAAGCAACATGTGAATGGTTTAAAAGTTCGTTAAAAGGTCTTGCAAACAGTTTTAAGAATATTGGTCAAAGTCTTAAGAATATTTTTACTTGTTCCGGAAAACCTGGATTTAAGGGGATGCTTCAGTCTGTTGGAATGTCATTGTGGAGTGGCTTCAAAAGTATTACGGGAATAGATGATTTGCTACGCTTGAGAGAATTACGGAATTTTAGCAAATGCAAGCCTGGTTGGCTTATTAACTACAATTCAAACGATTGGTTTTTTGATAAGGATAATATGATTTTAGTGCCACAATCAGATCGTGCTCATGAAGTAATAAGCGAAGCAAATAAGGCATATCGTAATGCTGGATCAGAAAAATTAATTGAATCTTTACCATTAACCAAGAACTATGGATATATAGATTTGAATTGGGATGATTTAAGTGTTAAGACTCTTGGCAAATCTGATGGCTTTAGTATGAGGAATTTGGATATAAGTAAAAGTGACACATCTTTGCGATATGATATATATGGTGGAAAATCTTCAAGAGTTAATCAAGCACTAAATGGTGATATTCTTCCAAACGATCCTGCCTACAAAAGGTTTACGTCAAATGGAGCTTCAAATGGTGGAGAATATAATGTTTGGGGCTTTACTTCTCATGAGAATTTTAATTTTCAAAAAGAAAACATCGTTCCAACATTTATCCATAATACAGGAAAAGGTGGAAATGGAGCTGGTATTTTTCATCATGGTGGCATTGACAGGCTTCATAGGCTTGTTGATACCACGCATATCATTAACAATGATATGATTAAAAATATTGTATTTCAAATCAGTGAGAAATTTTCAATTAACATCATAGGAGAAAACTAACAATGTTCAGAAAGAAAAGAGTAGAATCCACAATTAATCAGATAATGGGCGAATTAAAGTTTATCGGTCCATGGGTGGGTAAAGTAAATTTTCCGTTTGAAGATTCATTGCATCAGATGAATTTGTATGTTTATGTTGATGAGGATGATAAATACAACCTTCATGTGCAGGAAAACGCATTTAATTATCTTATAACAAATCAAGACGGTTTATCAAGGAAAATTCAAGATGTTATACGAGCAGCATATAATTTAGACATAAAGTATTCTTTATGTGAACGATTCACTCCCGATAGCATCTTTATCCAAATGAATGGTGATTGTGGTATATCATTTAATGATAATAGCATGGAACTTGAGGTTTCACCCGAATGTTTCGTGATTACAATATATCCAGAAATAACATACTTTGGTTTTGTTGAAGATTATACATAAATATGATAGGGGTGTTTAAATGGAATATAATCATTTAATGGCAGATGCAAATACCGCATTTGGTGGCGGACAGTATCACATAGCATTAGAAAATGCAAAAAAAGCCATGTCGATTGAGCCTAAAAAAACTGATAGTTACTATTGTGCTGGTAAGGCGTGCATGGCAATGGGAAGAGCTGATGATGCAGTAGATTACTTTAAAAAAGCAACTGATATTGAAAAGACAAACGGCAATGGTTATTTCCTTCTCGGTTATGCTCAGATTATGTCCGAAGATACAGTAGGAGCAATTAAGAGCTTGACAAGAGCACTTGAAACAAATTGTGATGCTGTCATCAAGGGGCAAATCTATAAAATGATGTCCATGATCAATACAGATCAGGGAGATTACGAAAATGCCTTACTCAATATCAAACAGGCAGAAGCACAAACTGGACTTGACTATGAATTGCTTCAGCAGAAAGCTGGATGTTATGCGAGCTTGCAAGACTATCATAAGACGATTTTTACTCTGAATCAGATGAAACTTATTAAGCCCAATGATTATATGGCATACAGCCTTGCTTTTAATGTGTTCATGGAACTGAATATGTATGATGAAGCTAGGGCAGAACTTCAAAGGGCAAGAGGTTTTGCAACGCTGAATATGTCATATTATAATGATGTAATATCCTATACTTTGCTTCATGATCCTGATAAGGATAATGCGGAAAATATCAGAAGGAAATGGCTGAAAACTATCAGAGCCATTGACACAGCTCTTAAAAAGGGACAGCCTAATGATGAACAGGTTTTTGAATTGTATCTGCGTACAGCACAAATGTACATATCTTTGGAAATGCCTCAGTATGCAATAGCCTGCTAGGATGCTTCAATGAATCCTATATCTTCTTTCAATAATGGTTTTTCTGTTGTACACGATGATGAAGATGCTGACTCAATAGAAATTCCTACAGGCTTAACACCTGAAGAGGAAGAAATCCTAATGGAAGAAAAATGGGAGAATGGTGAATTTGATGATATCCGTGAAGGGATTAACGAAGCATTGACGGATGTATATAGTGATGATCCCGAAGAAATATCAGAGGCAGTAGAACAGTATCTATCACCTACCGATAATCTTCCTACTTCTCCTACTACAGATGAAGAAAGCTATACTATCTTGGGCGAATTCAAAGCTGATTCTATGCAGCGAGATATAAGAAATTCTCTTTATATCGTTGTGTATGAGTTGACCAAAGATTATACCAATATGCTGCAAAAGGCAAGAGAATTACAGACTTATGATAATATTGCAAATCAGTATAGTGGTATATATTATGAGCTTAAATTTGGTAAGTACACTAATGCTGAAAACTGGCAGCGCAAATACCGCGATCGTATTAATTTCTGGACAAAGCGAATGTTAGAAGATCCGACAGACTTTGTATCGGCAAGTTACCGCATTCGTTCATATATTGACCGGCCTTTCGCCTGGAAAAGATTTTTCTGAAATTGAACTTACTGCTCCTTATTTAGCGAAAGATGATAAAAGAATATTTGAAGTTATCCAAAAGCTAATAACTAATATATGTGATAGACTAAAAAAAGAATTTCCTCAGAATGTCGAAAGCGAAGAGGATCTTAGTACCTATAAAATTGATAATCATACATAACAAGTATAGATAAATGTAATTATTCATTAAAGCAGCACTATTATGTTAAAGAATTAATTATATTTTAAGAATATTCAGTTTAGTGCATTCTTCACTGGCAATTATCAATATTTGTTTCAATATTGTTGCGCATCTACATACTTTCCCGAAATCTCTAGACTTTTTCCATGTCAGATTATAATGAAATCACCAAAAAGAAAAACGGATGTGCATTTCAATACTAAAGACACCAGAATTAGCAATGAATCCGAGCCAAAGAATCGTGACAGTCTGCAACGAAAAAAAGAGGTCTGGAGTGACCGAAAAGAAGCTAAGGACTTATTTCCTTGAAGCGGTGATGTACACGGACGACGAGGAACATGAGCGAGCAGAGTGTGTTTATATTCAAATCATGAACGGTCTTGACTACTGCTCCGATGAAAATGACGACGATTAACAAAATGTCCGCAGGAGATATTTTATCCCTTGCGGACTTCGTTCTATATGCGGTTGCGATTTGAGTTCTCATAGATGCTCACCACAGTTATCATATTATCAAATGTATCAGTAGTACGCTCAATATCCGTGGTCTTTATCTGGTCTTTAAAGTTAGACCAAGACAAAAAAATTAAATGTAAATGTCTTTTTCTTAATCTCTGAAAAGTTCAGTAAAATAGGCACTTTAGAACAAGTCTCAGCACGTTGGAGCAATCGGTGCAGGAGACTCAAAGAGATAATAAAAACCAAATATTACGAAATAAACAAACCCTTGGAAATTCAATATTTTCAAGGGTTTTCTTTTGCCATGATATAGGAACAATTCTTCTGAATTTTGGTAAATTTTTATCTGTTAGTAACATGTAAGAAACAAAATAATAACAATAAATCATGTGTCTTATGCAAGATTTTTGCGGTCTTACATTTTCAGAGAAAAATTTTAATGTTTTATGGAGTTGAAATTTCTGTTTCACATGAAGATTGAAAAAAGTTTTTTTTTCAAGTACAATAATATTCATCGTTCACATCAATATATGATAAATGCAAAATAAATTTAGAAATGAGGAAATTATTGTGAAAAAGAAAATTTTGTCGGTTTTTCTGGGTGTGGTGTTTGCACTGTCAAGCTTATCAACAATAACTGCTTTTGCAGCAAGCTCTGTAAGTCAGGATGGACTCACTGCGGCAATCACATCTAAAAAGACCGTTTATTCTGCAAATGAGGATATTGATCTTGATTTGACGGTTGTCAACAACAATTCCTACAGATCGGAAGAGCACACGTC
>CALMUC010000054.1 GCA_937872845.1 uncultured Lachnospiraceae bacterium
CATCAGGCGTTCCTGACGGAGGAAGCACTGGGATTATCTACTACCGCTGTCGTTATCGGTCCTCCACAGTGCCTTGCCGCAACAACTCCGGCAGTCTGGTCTATCCATTCCATCAGCTGCCCGCCAAAAAGACGTCCATACCCATTTATATGCTCATTTCTGACACATATGCAGATTTCTGTAAGAGAATCTTCTACACATTTATACCCCTTTGCATATTCTCTCTGTTTTATCTCCATTTATCTGACTTCTTTCTTTTTCCTATACCTGTTGTACTGCCTGTTTTTTTAGATAAATTCTCTGATCTGCTTCCATTCTTCAGCAAGCCGGTCCATGTTCCATGCAGCATTTGCAGGGCTTGTTGATGGAAGTTTTACTGCCGGTATTTTTATTCTGTCCGATATGTATTTTTTATACAGTTCGGCAGCCTTACCACCATTTAAATATATGTGCTGTATTTCAGAAGCCTCAATAACCAAACTTAAGTCATTAACCTTAACATTTTTTATTGATGCATCTGATGAACCTATAATTTCACATGAATCAATAACATCCCAAAGTGCAATATGATGAGTCTCTGCAAGATGTTTTTTTTCTTCTACACTATCCGGATTTTCTTCTCCACAGATCATAGCAATTAATGGCCAGAATCTATTCTGTTTATGCCCATAATAGAACTTTTCTTCTCTTGATTTAACTGAAGGAAAACTTCCTAAAACAAGTATACGTGAGTTTCTATCATATTGCGGCGGAAATTCATGTGATAAAGTTTTATATTCCATCTGAACAACCGCCTCATATTGTAATTTTCATAAACATATATGTCAATTTCAGATTTGTATTTGCCGGCAGGGCTTTTAATATTATCTTTGTATGACCTATTCAGCCTTTTTAAATGTATATGTTGTCGGCTCTTTACTGTCACTTCCTTCAAGAACCATTATCAGTTCACCATTTTTTATTGTTGCATCAAAAATTCTGCCTGACGATGTGATTGTAAGTTTATATTTTCCGCCACTTTTTTTTATCGTACCTTTATACTCATTTGCATTACTTGTAAGCGTAAAGTTTTTTCCGTCTGTCGATACAAATGTAGGAATTGGTCTTCCTTGCTCAGTCATTTTCTTTAATGTCATGTCGCTGGCAACAACTGAAAGCTTTTCAAATTTCCATTTCGATGTAATATCGGTGTTCGTACTTTTTGTACATCCTGAAAAAGCCATAGCAATAAGTGCAGTCAGTAATACCATAAGCAGCATTCCTTTTAATGTACTTATTCTGCATTTTTTTCTGCATTCCGGTTTTTCTTCCATTCCAATTTGTTCTCCTTTATATCATGATTTTCATAATTTTTTCGCAAATGCACGCAAAAATTTCATGTATATGCAAAATTACAAATTGTATTATACACTATTTTTTTATTTTTTTTTAATATTTTTGTGAACTATATACCTCACATATACAGTGGATCTTATATCTGTTTTTATAGATTTCACATCAGAAGTTCATTATCTATAGTTTTTCAGATTATAGGGAAATAAAGCATTATAGAAAAATCATTTTTATCTTCTGTTACCTTACTGTATCCATTCATTCCTCTTATCATATTTTCAATATTATGAAGTCCTATTTTTGTACTTTCTTCCACATTTTTGTGTGTCGAAATTTTATTTTTTACACTTACAAATATGTCTTTTTCAGATTTCCCGACAGACAATACTATCGGAGATGCTGCGTCAGCATATTTAATAATATTTGATGTTATATTATCCATAACACGATGCAGATAATCTTCATTTATTTTTATGTCATTATCTGTCCAGTCGAGACTGCATTCAACCTCAAAGCCCTGTTCATGCAATACACTTATAAATTCCGAAAAAATATCATAAAATACGATGCGAACCTTTTTAGGTTTATCAAGTTCTACATCTTTTTTACAATTTATAAGAGAATACTCAAATATATCATCTATCATTCTCTTAATCTGATGGGCCTTTATATCAAGTTTATCCAGATATTCGTCCATTTGACCACCACCTTTATATTTCTTCTTTTTCAAAATTTCTGTATACATGAGAAGTGATGTAAGAGGTGTACGTATATCATGTGACATTTCAGTAATAAGTTTTTTATGGGTATCAGTAAGATATGTCTCATAGGACAGTTGTTCTTTAAACGAAAGGCGCATACTGTCAAGTCCCATTGCAAGATTTGAAAGTTCATCACGACCTTTTATTGTTATAGGGTAATCCAGCTGACCGCTTTCAAGAATTTCAATTTCATTATTAAGCTGTTTGATATAACGCATTGTACGCCTTATTCCACGTATTACTATAAAGAAAAAAGTTGCAAACGCCAGAAGCATTCCAAAAATAATCACCAGTTCATATAGTCTGTTGAGTGATACTCCAAACGTGAATACATCTGCCGCTCCGTCAGCAAATTTAATTGTCCTGAAACCTCCGTCTTTATAATAATCTCTTAATGATTCCTCATCAGTAAGGTTTTCAATAACATTACTTGAATCATACATTATCTCACCATTTTTTATAATAAGCAGATTATATACATCATTCTTTTTTATCCACAATTTCAACATGTCCTCATCATTGCTTTTAATATTTTGATCCAGAACATAAGACTGCAGCTTATCCATCTTTTTTTCTGTCATATTTTCAACAAAAGATGTACCTTCAACGAAATTCTCAATAGCTTCATTTAATCCGTTTAAACAAACAAAAAATACAGCAACTGCCGCTATAAATCCAACAACAATGAGTACCACAAGTTCTGTATAGATAGAATGTATATTATATTTTACTGCCTTCAAATTTATACCCCCGTCCCCATACCGTCTTTATATAGCTCGGATTCTGTGGATCCGGTTCAATTTTCGTACGTAATTTACGAATATGAACCATAATTGTACTGTTACAATTATAAAAATATGTTTCATTCCATACACTTTCGTATATATTCTGTGCAGAAAAAATCCTCATAGGTGACTCCATCATCAAAAGGAGTATATGATATTCTATATCTGATAAATCAACTTTTTCTCCATTTACTGTAACTTCATTATAGTTTACATTTATTGATATTCCACCATTTATCAGTGTTTTATCTTCAGGATCATTTTTTTCAACATGTTTACCCTGATATACCTGATACCTTCGAAGCAATGCCTTAACTCTTCCCAGAAGTTCAGAATATGAAAATGGTTTTGTAAGGTAATCGTCACCACCAGCCATAAGACCAACAAGCTTATCTGATTCCTGTGCTTTTGCAGTCAGGAAAAGTATCGGTACGTATGATACTTTTCGAATTTCTTCGCATGTCTTAAGACCTGAAATTCCTGGCATCATTATATCCAGAATCACAATATCTGTATCTTCCGTAAGCAGTTTAAGTCCCTGCATTCCATTTTCAGCCTCAGTAATGTTATAACCTTCTCCTTCAAGAAGTATCCTGACACCTTCACGGATATCGTCATCATCTTCAATTATCAATACTTTTTCAAGGTTCATTCAAGTACCACCATCTTCTATTTTTTTTGTATGTGCATCACACTGTTTCTGAAATTCCGCTGCTCTTTTTGCCCAGGCATTATATCTGACATCACTTCTATGATCCTGAAGTACATAATTAGTTTTTAAATATGAACGTATATATTCTGATGTTTTCTGAGCTCCAGCAACATTTAAATGATCTCCCTGATCAAGCGTTTCCGTATTCCAGTTAATCTGAAGTTCCGGTCCTGTCAGGTTTAAATCAAGATAAGGCACTCCAAGTTCAACTGCATACTCTGATATTGCATTATGTTTCTCATAATTATAATTTTTTGGTGATGGAGCACTATAAAGCACCACCTGAACATCCTTTTTTTTACATAAAGAGATTATATTATTGAAATATTTTTTTACATCATCAGGAATAGGCTTTGAAAATTCAGTCTTGTTCATATATGGTCCCTGTGTGTAAGGTGTAACTGTACTTCTTATAGAAAATCCATTAAAAAACTGAAGATGTTTTACATGTTTACTTGTAAAATAATTTTTCCACATATTATGATACCGGAAAATCGAGAACTTTGACTGATAAAATTCAGAAAATGCAGCACCTTTTGTATTTAATTTTGGTGCTCCGCGATAAAGCATATTTGTTTCTATAAATACAACCTTGGGCTTTTGCGTTTCAAGTGCAGTTTTCATAGCATAATATGCTTCTATAACAGTCTGGCCTGATTCACCTATTGCATATGCACTTATCCCATCAGTCTGCCATAAATAGGATGGAGAAACAGATGTATAGCTTTCACTGTCACCAAGTACAAGCACATCTACTGTATCGTTTCTTTGACTCTGAATTCCGGCAATATTCTGAAACCTTCCTGTCATGACATTGTTGCTCTTCAAATATATCCTGTTGCAAACATTTGACAGCAATATTAATGTAACAAAAACAATCAGAAAAAATACAACTGTCCCTATTATGTTTTTCCTTTTCATAAAACACACCTCAAAATCCCGCATATATCAAGTCTACAGCCTGATAGCCTTCTCCATATGCTCCGAATACAACAACTGTTACAATCATAACAAGCAAAATAAAGCATCTTTCCGGATAACTTCTACTGCAAATCATCTTTATTCCTGAGTAACCATTTTCCTTCAAGAGATCCACAGCAAAAACTATAATTACTCCCAAAAATATCACCAGATAATCAGCACCATCAAGTCCAAGTTTCAAAAGAGATACATTTGAAATCTGACTTAATGAAAAATTCTGGAATATACTCTTGAACATGTGCAGTCCGGTATGAAAACCTCCAGCTCTAAAGAACATCTCACCAATAACAACTATTATCCAAAGTTTTAAAGTCTGAAACAATCTATAACCCCAGGATTTTATATTAATGTGAAGTGCTTTTGCAAATAAGTCTCTAAGTGGTTCTGTTGAAATTTCAAACATAATAATTATAAAGTAATACATTCCATAAAAAATGTATCCCCATCTTGCGCCATGCCAGATACCATTGCTCAGCCATACAGGAAACAGAGCTATAGCTACAGTTCCCATTTTTACAACATATTTTCCAAAATGTTTCTTTCCAAAGTGGTTCCAGTCACGTATAAGTTTCGATGTAGAAACTGGATAAAATATATAATTTTTAAACCATGCTCCAAGCGTTATGTGCCATCTCTTCCAGAATTCCGAAGCACTTATGGCAAAAAACGGCTGTCTGAAATTTTCCGGAAGAACTATTCCAAACATCTTTCCGCTTCCGATAACTATATCCATACAGCCGGAAAATTCCATATAAAGCTGAACTGTATAAGCTACCGCTCCAACAAGTATCATTGCTCCATTATATTGAGCATAATTATTAAAAATTATTCCGACTGCAATTGAAGCACGATCTGCAATTACAAGTTTTTTAAACAGTCCCCAGAATATTCTTATGAACCCTTCCCTTAAATTCGGCATTGTCAAAGATTCATGTTTAAACATTGTGTCCTGTATATCTGTATAACGTGCAATCGGTCCTTCCATTATCTGTGGAAAAAATGATAGAAATAATGCTGTTTTTTCAAGATTTTCGTCTGCCTTTACACGTCCCCAGTATACATCAGCCATATAGCCTATTGCCTGTAACGTGTAAAATGATATTCCTATCGGCATCAAAATTGAATGTTCCATCCAATTTCGATGAAATGAGAAAAATGATGCAACTCTGTTCATGTTCCAGATTGTAAAATTCCAATATTTAAAATAGTAAAGCGTTGCGAGCATTATGAATATGCCAAGTATCAGCACTTTCTTCTCACGTGCTTTTAAATTTTTTTTTTCTTCTCTTGTTTTATCTTTTTCCTGTGCCTTAAGATTATCAATCCAGATACCGATATGGTGTGTAACAAGTGTTGTTGCAATCAGATAGATAAGTAATTTTTTACTTATACTGTAAAAGAAAAAATAACTGAACACTATGAGCACTTTGCCACGCCATTTTGCCGGAAATGCCTGATAACAGATTAATGCCAGAGGCAGAAAGACAAAAAGATACAAAGGTTCCGTATATGACATATGTGTTTTACTCCATCTTTCCCTGGATCATTGCCCACATTGCATCAACACTGTTAAAATTTTCAGGAATTATACAAGAAGCATCCAATGATACATCAAATGTATCTTCAATGCCTGCCACAAGCGTAATAATTGCAAATGAATCAAGAATATGATCATCTATAAGTGCCTTCTCATTTTTGTAATCAATGCTGTCATCAATATCCATTAAAATCTCAAGTAATTTTTCCATTTTTATTTCCTTTCTTGTCCTTAAATATTAAAATTTTTATTTTAAGTATCTCTATATCACTCACAGTTAAGTATAAATGTTTCTTTTTTTGCCCGAAGTATTTTTTCTCCAGAAGCTAAGCTGTACGAATAAACTGCAGGTATTTCATGACTAAGGAAAAGTGTCATCCCTTCCATCGCTGAATATGCTCCGACATTCTTAAATACCAATACATCGCCTGGTTTCAGATCATCAAAACGACATTTTGCCGCTATAATATCATTTGCAGTACAAAGAGAGCCGCAAATGTTCCAATCTTTATCTGAATTATGATTTTCAATTTTATCTTTTAAACTGCCATCTATTTTTTGAATAAACGGAATATACATACCTCTTATCTGTCCATCATAATGCAGCTGATTCATTCCGCCTTCTATCATGGCATAGTTTACACCATCTGACATTTTAGTATCGATAACTTCAGAAAAATAGTAACCACACTCGGCTGTTAATGCCCGCCCCATCTCTATGGTTATCTCATATCTTTCAAATATTTCAAGTGCAGTATTTAATTTATCCCAATCCTTTTCTTTATAATATTCATTTTCATTACCTGTAAAATATGGCACATCCATTCCCAGTCCATATTCCAGCTTTTTGAATTTAAATCCACTCTTTTCTTCAATTTCAAGAATTTCTTCATCAAGTTTTTTTAATTCAGCAACATTTTTATCAACAGAGCGTTTCTTTGTTCCTGTAAAAAAATGTATGCCATCCAGCAATATGTAATGATTATTTTTGGCATAACAGCATATTTTTACAGCCGTTTCTTTATCAATTCCAAATTGAGTATGTGCTGACAGTCTTATCAATACATGTACCTTTATATGTTTTTTTTCTGCCCAATCATTTATTAAATAAAACTGATTTTCAGATTCAACAGTATAAACAGGTAACTCTTTGCACTCTGTAAGTATTTCTTCTAATTCTTCCTTCTTCTTGACAACTCCTGATATAATCAGCTTTTCAAATGGAATTTTGTTTTTTTTACATATCTGATACTCTCCAAAGGAACAAACCTCAATTTTATCAACAGAATCTTTAACTGTACCAAGGATAAACGAATTTGCCTTCATTGAATAACAAATTTTTACATCAGGTTTTATATTTTTTCTTATCCATTCAATTTTTTTGCTCATGACATCCGTGTCATAGACATAATATGGAGTTTCATGTTCTGATACAAACCTTTTCATTTCATATATTTCCATAATCAGACACCACTCTCCATTGCCATATCAAGTAGATATTTCCTGTCAATCTTGCCATTTTTCGTAAGAGGCATCTGCTCTATCTGAACATATTTATTGGGAATCATATAATTTGGAAGTGCTTCCTTCAACTGTTTATGAAGTTCTCTATGTTCCTTTAACCCGTTATAGAATGCAATTATTTTTCCAGCTTCTTTTTCATATACACAGCATCCTTCTTCTACGCCTCTGATACCGGTCATTGCATGCTCTATTTCCTCAAGTTCTATACGGTGTCCCATATGCTTAATCTGAAAATCTTTCCTGCCGGAAAAATAAAGTAAATGATTTTCACCATAATATGCAAGGTCTCCGGTTTTATACATTCTGACAACTTTTCCATTACAGTTGTATTTAACAAATCTTTTATTTGTTTCAGATTCATTTCCGTAATATCCCTCAGATATTGATTCACCGTATACGCATATTTCTCCGGAAACATTTTCATCCGTTATGACATTCATTTCATCATCCATAAGAACAATATGTCTTCCCGGAAGTGCTTCACCAAGTGGAAGTTTTTCATCCTGATTGTAAACTCTGTGAGCTATATAATATGTACAGTTACATGTTATTTCTGTCGGGCCATATAAATTCACAAACATAGCTTCCGGCAGTGCCTGCTGCCATTTAGTAAGCTGACACACTGACATTGCCTGACCGCTAAACAACACCTTGTTCACATTTTCAGGAATCCTATAATCAAATCCCTTCATTGCAGAAATTATACAAAGTGCCGGTACAGCCCAGATAAGTGTTGTTGCCTTTTTATCACATATATAATCTAAAAGCCTTGCCGGTGAAACGAAAAGTCCCTTAGGAATTATAACAAGTGTTCCTCCTGTGAAACATGAAGAATAAATATCTTTCACAGATACATCAAAATCAAATGGTGCCTGATTTCCAAATCTGTCTTTCTCTGACATATTGAATGTCTCTGTAAAATGATTGATAAACTTGACTACTGCATCCTGACTCACAGCTATACCTTTAGGCTTTCCTGTAGAACCCGATGTGAAAATAACATATAACAAATCATCTTTACTGCAGCAAGACCTTATATCTGCAAGTTTTGTATCATTTACAGATGCTTTCAAAAGTTCATCTATTTTCAGAACATTTCCCTCATACTGATTTTCTTCAAGCCTTTTTGCTCCATCTTCATCAGTAATTACAGTTTTTGCTGCTGTTGTTTTCAAAATATCCATTAGTCTTTGATCTGGCTGTTCTTTGGAAATCGGCACATAAAAGCATCCGCTGTATATAACTCCATAAATTGCAGCCAACGTCTTAACACTTTTTTCAATGAAAACCGGGATTGGTTTTCCTTTATCAGTAAATTCCGATAATCTGCTGCCGATTCTTTTTGCTGAATCCATCAATTCATTATAAGTCATACTGCTTTGTTCATCTGTAACAGCTTCCTTATCCGGATATTTTTTTACTGACAATTCAAATCTATCCAGAATCAACATTTTTTCTTTTTCCATAATTATATCCTTCTAAAATATAAGATTTTCACCTTTGATCATTCTATATTAATATTCTTAATAATTTCTGAATTAATCCTAAAAGAATCTAAAACATAAAATTTATTATTATAAATCATTTATTTATTGCGGCAATATATATCTTAATTGAAAATTTTAATAAATTTCCATTGATACAGCAAAAAACCGGTATATTTCACATATACCGGCTAAAATATGATTCTGTCATTCAGTTTTATCAATCAATGAAATAATTTCGTCCTCTGTCATCGGATGATTCTCTGCATCTAATGAATAACTGTAACCTTCTGAGTGCCACACAGCGACATACCATTTATTATCTCTGCCTTTTAATGTTATATCTCTGCCACTGCTCTGTATGGTCACTTTATCAGCATATTCATTATAATCTCCACTTACATCACCTGTATCAGCTGATTTTCTCAAAATGAATCCTTCATCACTGCCATCTTCAGTCGCAAAACTAACTTGAATCATTGTCTTATCTATCACTGTAATAACTTCATTTGTATATGGTTCACCTGAATCAGGTAATTTAATGGAAAATCCGGTTATTTTCTCCGCATCAGAAAGATTTGCGACATCAATACACGGATTTGCAATTTCTTCATTTGAAGTATCCTTATCTGTACTATCCATATTGTGTCTTTCTTTTATTATTCCGTAACCATAAAAAATCATAATTCCACAAGCCAATGCCAACGCTGTTTTCAGTGCCGATTTTATCCATAGATTTTTATTATTTACAGTTTTCTTATGATCAGCCGTATCGTTCAAATTTCCTGAATTCCGTGCAAATTCTATTGCATCATTCAAATATTTATCATCTATATCTGTTAATGCATAAAGGAGTTTACGGGTTTTGCCTGTATTTTTCATGTCATATACCCCTCCTCAGTGAGAACAGTCTTTAAAGCATTTCTGGAACGCATAAGACTCATTTTTATCTTACTCTTACTGTACCCTGAATAAGATGCTATTTCCTGAACCGAATCGCCAAACCAATATCTTCTTATAAATATATTCCGTGCATCATGCTTCAGATTTTTAAGAAATGCATTGATAATTCTCGAAAGTTCTGCCTCTTCCATAAAATCATTTTCTTCTCCCTGAATACATTCTGAAAGTTCATCCAGAAGTATCGGGACTTCACCATTTCCTCTTTTTTCAGCATGAATAAAATCATATCTGTCCAACGAAATATTTCTAACAATTTTTGAAATGAATGCTGAAAATATACTTGGCCTTTGTGGCGGAATAATATTCCATACCTTCAGATAAGTATCATTTTCACACTCTTCTGCATCTGGCATGCTTTTCAAAATACCAAGAGCTATACTCTTCAAAAGATGTCCATATTTTTCTTTGGTTTCTTTTATCGCTTCTTCAGATCTTTCAAAATACAGATCAATTATACTTTGGTCTTCCATTATTTTTTCACATCATTTCCCATCAATATCTGCGCCTAATTCACAATCCTCTATTTTCATGATTTCAGATTTCCCATCAAGATTTTCAGATATATATACAATTACAAAACTTCTTTTTGCATTTGGCACAACTGGAGTCATCGAACAAAATACCGCATAATTACTGCCTGCCACAACCTGTGATCCAAGATATGCTATGGGTTCATACTCGCAGCCCACTAAATTTTCTGTTGCCTCTTTGAATGCTTTCTCTGCTTCCTTATTATCGCTTAATGTAAGACTTTTCTGATTTATGTTCCATCCTCCGTCAATTTCAGGTTCTCCTGATGTTTCTGCAAATGTATCACCTGATGAGCCATCTGTTGCTGATGCCCTTTTTAATGCCTTATGGCTGTTTTTCGCATCTGATGATGAATTGACTTCCTCATTTGAAGCAATCGTTTCATTTTCTATTTTTTTTGATGAAAATAAACTGCTGCATGAAGCCATTGAAAGCGTCATTGCCAGTCCCAGCGCAGCTGCTATAATTTTTTTACATTTCATAAATATTCCCATCCTTTCTATATTCATATCATTCTTTCTATATTTCAGACAAATTCTACTGATAAATGTTTATTTAAATCATCTTATTTGAAACTTGTCCGATAAGAATTTTCTCTCTTACTTATATAGACGGATTTTAAAAAGAATGGTCACATTTTCAAAACCATATCGTTATATCGTCAAGTATTTTTTTCGGCACATGATAATCTCCGTTTTCATCAGTATAATATGCGGTACTGCCATCTCTGTCTGCATCTTCAACAAAACTTTTATGTGCCGGATATCCTACTGGTATCACCATCGCAGGTTTCCATTTATCTGATATATTAAGAATTTTACTGATTTTTTCAGCATTGAAATTGAGCATCATGCATGAACCCAGTCCCTTTTCACATGCTGAAGTTGTTATAATATCAGCAGCTATTCCCATATCTATATCCTGCACTCTTCCCCCATCTTCCGGTTCCAGAATCACAATATATGCTGCTGCTCTTTCATCTGCCTTCTGTGCAGCTATGTTTCTGGGAAGCAGTGCCGCAAATATAATATTTTCTGCTATTGTGTCGCAAGTATCTTTGTTCGTGACAACTACGTATTTTAAAGCCTGTTTATTATTACCTGAAGGAGCAAATCTCACATCCTCAATTATTTCCTTTAATAATTCTTTATCTACTTGTTTTTGCTTAAATTTTCTTATAGATCTTCTCAATTTATATATTTCGCGCATAATTTTATCTCCTTGCCTTTAATATTTTTTGCCACTTTCTTACGGCACATATGCAAAATCCTAACACAGAACTAATCAGAACACCATATGAACAGATGTATAAAAATTAATGATGAGATGCAATATCGAGCTCCAATATCTATATGTAAATCAATTTTAAAATCAGTATGAAATTCTTGATACCATCACTTTTTTTGTGTATTATTATTTCAGTTTATCAATAATTAATATTTTTTACGAAAAGGAGTCAATAACAATGCAAAACGATCAGGATAATTTTGTACAGAACAATCAATCTGCGCCTTACCAAAATGGTGCCACTCCTTACCAGAACAATGCTGCGCCTTACCAAAA
>CALMUC010000055.1 GCA_937872845.1 uncultured Lachnospiraceae bacterium
ATAATAATCAGAAGAGTATGATTCGTGATTTTGGTTCAAAGTACGTTTGCCAAATGATCTGATATGATTCCCCTAAAGTAGACAAGATAAATAACCAAATCTACTTTAGGGGGATTTTTTATGGCAAAATCTAAATATACTCTAGAATTCAGAAAAATGGTTTCTTTGAAATATATTAATGGAGAAGTTTCTTCCTATGCTCTTTCAAATGTTCATGATATACCATTAGAATATGGGCACGGCGATATGACCAACAATGTAATGAAACTCTTTTCACAATCAGTCAGAAAATGGATTAAACTGTATAATGTCAATAGAGAACTTAAGGCGTCTATAAAATAAATTATTGTGAATGTTTTTGATTATGGGGTCAGGTAGACAGATATGATATATGAACTTGAAAATGCAACGCTTGCGGAAAATTTATTTGATGATTGGAATGGTGGTAACAAAGGAAAACATAATTGTTTCGGGTGCATCTTCATATACTGCATATAGAGAGGGCATTGAAATAGAAGTTGATACAATTGAAAGTGAACGTAGAAAACATCTTGCAACAGCAGCGTGTGCCGCATTGATATTGGAATGCATACGCATGAACAAGTACCCGAGTTGGGATGCGCAGAATATTAATTCTATGCATTTGGCAGAAAAATTGGGATATGAATTTTCACATGAGTATCCTGTATATGAAGTGAATAGTTAAAGACTGAAATATCACAGATCAGGTACATTAAACTGATCTGCGATATTTTTTTGCAAAGATTTTGTAAAATCGGAATCGTGTACAATTTTTAATGATTTCATGTCCGTAACAGATTTCTGTTATTATAAATAATCTGGTTGTGCGAATGGTGCATCGTTAAAATGTTTATTTGATATGCAATTCTGTGGTATAATTTTTAAATGGGATGATTAAAGAATCATTGGCAGCGTGGTTCGTATTTTACGTTTGTTATAAACATATAATTATCTCGGAAGATTGGAATAAAAAATAATGTGTTGAGAGGATGGAAATGTTATGCAGGTAAATGAGTTTTATAATATCAAAGCACTTTTTGCTGAAAAAGGATGTGCTGGAGCAAATGACATATATATTTGCGCCTATAAGAATCCACAGAAAAATCAGGGAATGGCCGAAGGAATGGAATATCCTTATTTTGGCCTGATGATGGATGCAACAGATAATGGGATTGGAATATTTTATATAGAAAATAAGGATCCTGCGACGCTTCTTGTTCTTTCTATGAAGAAAGCTGAGATTTTGCCTGATTCGTTCTTCTTTATTCCTTATTCTGATATGAGGATGACTGTGAAAAATTTCAATATTTTCAATAAAAATACAAAAAGAATCACACTTGAACAGTTAAGCAACGGAAAAGTGCATTATCTTCAGGCGATGGTTGGAGATAAGATGGCCGTATACAATTTAGATATGATACCGAAATTCAGTGCAAGGTTTGAGAAAAAATAAAAAAGTTTATAAGAAATGAAAAACGTAGAAGCAATATATAAAGGTCAGAGACTTAGACTTACCAGGTTATGGGCTGCTTTATTGACATTGTAAGTGAAGTATTAAAGATTCCGGAAGAACTTGATATGAACCGTGAAGTGGAAGGAAGACAAATAATATGAACAAGTATTTGATTAAAGACACAACCCGCGAGGAACGAGAGAGAATAGTCCGGGAGTCGCTTGGAAACATTTCCGGACAGTGCGATGGATGTTCTTCAGGCATTGTTGATATGTATGACGCATATATTGACGGAGAGAAGGAACTGAAGGATATCAATGCTGAATTCACGCACCGGACTTCCTATGTAAAAGATGATGATATGGATTCTGATAACAGGAATAGTTGTGTGATGTAGTAAATAGATGGAAAGTTCTTTGTAAGTTTTAATCCCACTGATGTCTTTTGTGAGACGTTGCCAAAATCACTTTCTTACTGGATTCTTATGGTTTCATTCATAGAACCCCATATCCAGAACCCAAAAGACATCCGATTGGATGTCTTTTTTTGTGCAATATGTGTGTGTTTGTTTTGTACGAATGGAGATATGATTTATGATATTTATGAAGATATTTTGTATATATATATTTATGATTAATGTTTTTACATTTATTCAATATGGTAAAGACAAACGATATGCAGAAGAGGGGAAGTGGAGAACTCCTGAAAAGTTTTTGATTTTACTTGCTGCTCTTGGAGGCAGTATAGGCGCTTTTGCTGGAATGAAAAAGTTTAAACATAAAATCAGAAAAAATAAATTTAGAATTGGTATACCATGTATACTTGTTTTACAAATTATATTGATATTAAGTTTAATATATTTTTTGAAAATATGAAAATGTGAATGTTGCATTTTATTCATCAAAATGGTAACATTGCTTGCGGTCTAAAAGTGAGATTTTGAAAGGAAGCAGATATGAGTAATTCGTCCGAAATTTATGATCGTTATAGAAAAAATAGAACTCAAGATGTTGTAAACATCGCATTTCTTCTTTTTATCAGTGTTATTTTCCCTATTTACATGCATAACAAATATTTTGATATAACTGTGACCAGAGCCACCGTTTTTACGGATGGCGTTATTTTTTATCTGGTATTGATTGCATCTTCGATGGCAATTGAATTTTTTATGCTGAATTATTATTCGGCTGGCTGTGAATCGTGGTTTTATAAAGACAGCAAAGTAATAGCGATGCCTGATGTTTGGATGCTTCTGTTTCTTGCTGCAAATGTTATGGCATTTTTTATGGCACCAAATAAAGAAGCTGCATGGACAGGATCAGAGGGCAGAAGATTTGGTCTGGCAATGATTCTGGCTGTTTCATTAATGTTTATATTTCTGGCACGTGAAACATGTGTGAATTTACTTGTATTTTTGGGAATTTGTATATCTGCAGCCGCTACAGATGTAATAGCAATTCTTCAGCATTTTGGATATGATCCTTTTGATCTGAGACTTAAGGTTATAGATAAACAGAAGTCTATGTTTATTTCACTGTTTGGAAATATCAATACATATTCATCATATATAGCTATGGTTCTTCCGATATTTGTTGCAGTGTATGTTTTTGAAAAGAAAAAGTGGGTTAGAATTATTTCATCAGTTTTTATAATTCTTACAAGTGCGGCAATTATTCCTGGAAAGAGTGACAATGTATATCTTGGACTTTTTGCGGCGTTCTTAGTACTTTTTTATATCTCAATAAGTCAAAAAAAAATATTCGAATATGTATTTGCAATTCTTCTGATTTCTGTTGGACTTTTTGCAATGTCAGTTTTGAATGAGGAATTTAAAGGGAGTCAGGGACACATTAATGGAATTGCTGAGAATGTTCAAAACCCTAAAATTATGTTTGCTTTTGCTGTTTTGATGTTTGTTATTTCTGCGTTTGTCTTTGTACTTAAAATAAAAAATAATGATTTGTATTTTAAAATTCAATCATTCAGACTTATGATTATCTGCAGTGTGATATTTGTGGTATTGCTAGTTGGATTTATTATTTATGGCGTTAAAGCTGGGCTTGATTTGTTCCAGTTTAATGACAAATGGGGAACATACAGGGGATATATATGGAGAAGGGGATTTGACTTGTTTGAAATGGCTCCTTTGAAAAATAAAATTTTTGGATATGGAAATGAAACTATAGGACGGTTGATGCGTGCTAATTTTTATAATGAGATGGTTGGAGTTACTGGTAAAAAATATGATAACTGTCATAATGAACTGCTTCAGTATCTTGTGACAACTGGGATTTTTGGAGCAGTTTCATACATTGGACTTTTTGTGTCGAGCATTATTTATATGCTGAAAAGAAATGATGGAAATGCAATTGTAATTGCATCAATAGGGGCAGCTGTGGCATATGCAGCTCAGGGACTTGTTAATCTTAACCAGCCTATTACTACTCCGTTTTATTTTGTTATACTTGCTGCTGGAATCGGATTTATAAGATATTGAGATCAAGGGTATGGTGATTACAAAGAATATGCAGCTGAACGAATGATGAAAAACAAATAAAAGCAATGAATGAGAAGTTTGAATGCTATAATGCACTATGTTATAATTTTTTGAATTGGATTTTGACTGCATGACAGTGAAATATATCACAATTATACAGAAAAAGGAGAACTTTTGATGGGAGTATATGAAGAATTAGTGGCCAGAGGACTCATCGCTCAGACCACAGATGAAGATGAGATAAGAAATCTGGTAAATAATGGAAAGGCAACATTTTATATTGGATTTGATCCGACAGCCGACAGCTTGCATGTTGGACATTTTATGGCACTTTGCCTTATGAAAAGGCTGCAGATGGCTGGAAATAGACCAATTGCACTTGTCGGAGGCGGAACAGGGATGATTGGTGATCCTTCAGGAAGAAGTGACATGCGCCAAATGATGACTGTAGAGCAGATTGATCATAACTGTGAATGTTTCAAGAAACAGATGAGCCGTTTTATAGAGTTCGGTGAAAATAAGGCTATGATGGTAAATAATGCTGACTGGTTGAGAAATCTTAATTTTCTTGAATTCATGAGAGACATCGGTTCACAATTTTCGGTAAATGATATGCTTCGTGCAAGAGCATATGTAAATCGTATGGAACACGGACTTACATTTCTTGAATTTTCATACATGCTTATGCAAGGGTATGATTTTTATATGCTGTATCAAAAATATGGCTGTAATATGGAATTCGGCGGTGATGATCAGTGGTCTAATATGCTTGCAGGAACAGAACTCATAAGGAAAAAACTCAGCAAAGATGCATATGCTATGACAATAAATCTTCTTACTAATTCAGAGGGAAAGAAGATGGGAAAAACTGTTGGCGGAGCTGTATGGCTTGATCCTGAAAAAACTTCACCTTATGATTTTTATCAATATTGGCGTAATGTCAATGATACCGATGTAATAAAATGTTTGAAAATGCTTACATTCATTCCGCTTGAAGAAATAGAGGAAATGGCAAAATGGGAAGGCGCAGATTTAAACAAGGCAAAGGAAAAACTTGCATTTGAGCTTACAGCTCTTGTACATGGAAATGAAGAAGCAGAGAAAGCAGATGCTGCGGCAAAATCAATTTTCATTCAGGGTTCAACAACAGATGTACCTGTTGTAGAAATTTCAGATGAAGATTTTAATGGTGATATCGTTGAACTGACAACATTGCTTATGAAAGCAGGTCTTGTCAAGTCTAAAACGGAAGGCAGAAGAGCTGTAGAACAAGGCGGGGTTTCAGTGAATGGTGAAAAAATTACAGATGTGAAATATACATTTGATAAAAAATCATTTAGTGAAGATGTGGTTCTTAAACGCGGCAAGAAAAATTTCCGTAAATTAGTTTTTAAGTAAATGTAATATTGACAGATACAGACTGAATTTCTTGGTTAAAGAAAATCGGCTGTTTATATATATAACAAAGTAAACTTAGTAATAGAAAGGACGAACGAATGAAGGCATTTCTGATACTTGAGGATGGAACTGTTTATGAAGGCAGATCCATTGGAGCAAAGAAAGAAGTGATTAGTGAAATTGTTTTCAATACATCCATGTGGGGATATGAAGAAGTCTTGACAGATCCGTCCTATGCCGGACAGTCTGTATGCATGACATATCCTATTATTGGCAGTTATGGAATAAATAAAGAAGACATGGAAGCTGAAAAATCATGGGTTTCGGGTTATATTGTACGTGAACTCATGGATAATCCGAGCAATTTCCGCTCAGAAGAAAACATTGGAAAGTTCCTTATTGATCAGGATATTCCGGGAATTGAAGGAATAGATACCAGAGCACTTACTAAAAAACTTCGTACAGCCGGAACTATGCGGGGAATGATTACGACTGATGAAAAATTTGATTTGAAAACTGTCATTGCCAGGATTTGCAGCTGGAAGATGGGACATGTAGTTTTAGATGTTACATGCAAGGAAAAGAAAATATATAAGGGCGAAGAAAATGGATGCGGATTTAAGGTTGCATTGATTGATCTTGGCACAAAAAAATCTATTATTAATAATCTTACCAGACGAGGATGCACAGTTACTGTTTATCCTGCTGAAACGCCGGCAGAAGAAGTTTTAGGTGATAATCCTGATGGAATTATGCTTTCAAATGGACCTGGAGATCCTAAAGATAATAAGAAAACTATTAAAGAAATTCAGAAAATGTTTTCGACAGAAATACCTATTTTTGCTATTTGTCTTGGACATCAGCTTCTTGCGCTTGCAAATGGTGGAGATACCAGAAAAATGAAGTATGGCCACAGAGGAGCAAATCATCCTGTCAGAGATTTGAAAACAGGAAAGGTTTATATTACAGTTCAGAATCATGGATATATGGTAAGAGAAGATTCTATTGATCGTGATATAGCAGAGGTTTCTTTCTGCAATGTTAATGATGGCACAGTTGAGGGTGTTCATTATCTTGGAAAGAATGTTCAGACTGTTCAGTTTCATCCGGAAGCATCTGCAGGACCAAAGGATACAGAGTTTCTTTTTGATCAGTTTATTAACATGATGGAGGTTTCAAAATAATGCCCAAAAATGCGAATATAAAAAAAGTTGTAGTTATTGGCTCAGGACCAATCGTCATCGGACAGGCAGCTGAATTTGATTATGCTGGAACGCAGGCTTGCAGATCGCTGACAGAAGAAGGAATTGATGTTGTTCTTATTAATTCAAATCCTGCGACGATCATGACTGATAAAGATATAGCAGACAAGGTGTATATTGAACCGCTTACAGTAGATGTAGTTAAGCATGTAATCGTAAAAGAAAAACCTGACAGTGTGCTTCCGACACTTGGAGGACAGGCGGCACTTAATATAGCTATGGAACTTGAAGAATCAGGATTCCTTCGCACTCATAATGTCAGACTTCTTGGGACATCTGCAATTTCAATTAAGAAAGCTGAAGACAGACTGGAATTTAAGAAAACTATGGAGAAAATTCATCAGCCTGTTGCACCTTCCCAAGTTGTAACAAATATTAAAGACGGACTTGAGTTTGTACAAAAAATAGGGTATCCTGCTGTGCTTCGTCCGGCCTATACTTTAGGAGGATCAGGTGGCGGTATTGCTGCAAACGAAGAAGAATTTAAAGAAATACTTGAAAATGGACTTCGGCTTTCACGTGTTGGACAGGTTCTTGTAGAAAGATGTATTGCAGGATGGAAAGAAATTGAATATGAAGTAATGCGTGATGCAAATAATACATGTATAACAGTCTGCAATATGGAAAATCTGGATCCTGTTGGTGTTCATACAGGGGATTCAATAGTTGTTGCACCAAGCCAGACTCTTACTGATAAAGATCATCAGATGCTTCGTACGGCCGCACTTGATATCATCTCGGAACTTGATATAAAAGGCGGATGTAATGTTCAGTTTGCTCTTAATCCTAATAATTTTGAATATTGTGTAATTGAGGTAAATCCTCGTGTTTCCCGGTCATCAGCACTTGCATCAAAGGCAACAGGTTATCCTATTGCAAAAGTTTCGGCAAAGATTGCTCTTGGATATAATCTTGATGAAATACCTAATGCAATTACTAAGAAAACATATGCATCATTTGAACCTACACTTGACTATTGTGTTGTAAAAATTCCAAGACTTCCGTTCGATAAATTTATTACGGCATCTCATAAGCTTACAACACAAATGAAAGCAACCGGTGAAGTTATGGCGATATGCAGTAATTTTGAGGGGGCGTTAATGAAAGCCCTCAGATCGCTTGAACAGCATGTTGATTCACTGCAGTATTTAGGATTGGCAGATCAATCGGATGAAGTTATAGAAAAAGAACTTTATAATATAGATGATCGCCGTATTTTTGTTGTAGCAGAAGCAATAAGACGTGGATTTTCACTCGATGAAATACATGAAAGAACCAAAATAGATATGTGGTTTCTGTATAAAATTCAGAACATCACAATGATGGAAAAAAAGATAAAAGAATCTGTAGAATTAGATAAACATCTTATGTCAGAAGCAAAAAGAATGGAATTTCCGGATGCTGTCATTGCACGCCTTAGAGGAAAAACAGAGGAAGAAATAAGAAATCTTCGCTATTCATATAAAGTTTTAGCACATTATAAGATGGTAGATACATGCGCAGCTGAATTTGATGCAGAAACACCTTATTATTACAGTACTTATGAAAGTGAAGAGTCAGAAGACAGAGCATCAGCAGATAAGAAAAAAGTTATGGTCCTTGGATCCGGTCCTATAAGAATTGGACAGGGAATTGAGTTTGATTATTGCTCTGTTCATAGTACATGGCAATTTAAGAAAAAAGGTTATGAAACAATAATTGTAAATAATAATCCGGAAACTGTAAGTACAGATTTTGATATTGCTGATAAACTATATTTTGAGCCACTTACTGCCGAAGATGTTGAGTCTATTGTAAATATTGAAAAACCTGATGGTGCAGTTGTACAGTTTGGCGGGCAGACAGCAATTAAATTGACGGCAGATTTACTTCGCATGGGCGTAAAAATTCTTGGAACAAGTGCTGAAAATGTTGATGCGGCTGAAGACAGAGAACTTTTTGATGATATTCTTCAGAAAAATAATATACCGAGAGCAGCAGGTAAAACAGTTTTTACAATTGAAGAGGCGGTTACTGCTGCTAATGAACTTGGATATCCTGTACTTATAAGACCATCATATGTTCTTGGCGGTCAGGGAATGCATATTGCGGTATCTGATAAAGATATAATTGAATTTATGGATATAATTAATCAACACATCCAGAAACATCCTGTTCTTATTGATAAGTACCTTATGGGTAAGGAAATTGAAGTTGATGCTGTTTGTGATGGGCAGGATATTGTTATTCCGGGTATCATGGAACATATCGAACGTGCGGGAATTCACTCTGGGGATTCAATATCTGTATATCCTGCGCAGGATTTGTCTGACAGAATTAAACGGGTTATAGTTGATTACACAAGAAAACTTGCGATGAGCCTTCATGTGGTCGGACTTATAAATATTCAGTATATTGATTATGGCGATGAAATTTATGTAATAGAAGCAAATCCACGTTCAAGCCGTACGGTTCCATATATCAGTAAGGTTACAGGTATTCCTATAGTTGATCTTGCAACACGTGCAATACTTGGAGAAAGGCTCACTGATATGGGGTATAAGCCGGGACTTCAGCCTGAAGCTGATCATTTTGCAATAAAAATGCCTGTTTTCTCATTTGAAAAGATACGTGGTGCAGATGTATCACTTGGACCTGAAATGAAATCGACGGGAGAGGTTTTAGGAATTTCAAAGGAAGATCGGAAGAGCACACGTCTGAACT
>CALMUC010000056.1 GCA_937872845.1 uncultured Lachnospiraceae bacterium
CACTCCCCGTGCTGATTGTTATTGTGTTCGTTCAAGGCTTTATCGGGTAGGATTAGCAATCCCCTACGGCTCAAATTGTGCAAATTTGTACAATGTTACATTCCTATAAAATAACATATAAAACTAAAAACTGTACAACCATATTCGGCTGTACAGTTTTTTGTTATCTTGTGTTACCTTTTAGACGTGGATTTGTTTTTGTAACATAACCGTCAAACCAGTTGCTACACTTACGCTCGGGCATAGTATGCTTTTGATATTGCAAACTATCTGCACGAATCGGGAAAGCCGACAACCAACTCGGCTATTTACGGTTACAAGAAAGACCCGAACAACAAAAATCATTGGCTGATTGATGAGGAAGCGGCTACAGTCGTCCGCAGAATTTTCCATTTCACAATAGAAGGCTGCGGACCTTATGACATAGCCCGCACGCTGTTTGATGACAAGGTTGAAACCCCGGCTGTTTACTTTACAAAAAAGGAATTGGAATAAGGAAAAACAAAAAGGAGTTTACCCACCCGTTCAGTTGGAGCGGATATGTTGTCCGCAGTATTCTTGCAAAACAGGAATACTGCGGAGACACCGTAAATTTCCGTACGCACAAGGAATCATATAAGGACAAAAGCTCAGTGAAAAATCCGCAGGAGAACTGGCTGATATTCAATGACACGCACGAAGCAATCATTGACCGAGAAACTTGGGAGCTTGCTCAGAAACTGACAAAAACGCCGAGACGTGTTGACACCACCGGAGTGGCGAATCCGCTGACGGGTCTTGTTTATTGTGCCGATTGCGGTGCAAAGATGTATAACCACCGATTTTTCCGAGCTTACTACGCCGATGATAAATGAGTTTATCGACAAAATTTTAGTTCACGCTCCGTATTATATTGACGGAGAACGTATGCAGGAGGTTGAAATCTATCTCAATTTCATCGGCAAGTTTGAAATTCCTCAACCTCAGCTGAGCGAGGAAGAAATTAAGCGGCAGAAGCAGCTGAAACAGCCCGTCTAAAAAGCAGGGAATGCTATCAGTTGATAAAGGCGAGAAAACACAAGGTTGGCGAGCCGTTTTCACTTAGCTGCAAGGGCTGTGACAAGGTATTTGAATCCAAGCACAGCAATGCTTTGCTAAGATTGTGCAGGCTCAGTCAACAGATCACCACCAACCCTGCGTGAAAGGCTGATAATCATCAACTATCATATTCGACACACTCAAACCGGCAAGTGGAGCATAACGGATTATTCAAAGTCTGTAAAGGAAACTTTGGCGCGGTATAAAGCCGCCGTAAAGCAGATAAACGAAAAGAAAAATGAACGGAAGGGACTTCAAAATGAAAAGAAATCCACTTCCGTTTTTAATATCGCCGCACAGTGAGATTGACGGCAAACTGAATGATGAAATCAATGTGCAAGCTGCCCGTGAATATGCCCGCCGCCGTTGCAACCAAACTCAGACGAGAAATACAATGCGGCACGAACACAAGAGAAAAAACAATAGTTTACCGTTAAAAGGAAATTTAAATATTTTTTCAAGCTTGAACAAGAAACGGATTACGACACCTTGCTGTATTGCAGTTTTGCGTTAATCAGATTTTCGTCATGATTATACAACGAGGCAACTTTTCAATGTCCAAGTAATTCAGCACTAATTATGCTAAACCAACATTGTTATTTATTTGACCAATTTAAATATCTTGAATTTAATTAAATTTGACTTCTGACATTATTTTTTGAGGATATAAAGATGATACCAAATAATACGTTCTGTTTCTAATATCGGTGGAATCATAATTGAGAAATTGTTCAGAAGAGATAGGAACGGGTGCAATAAACGTTTTTTGTTCACCTTTTGAAAGTTTAATATACATTCCACAATCATTGTAATACATAACGAGCGGGTAATAAAATTGTAATGAAAAAGCACCTGATTCAATATGAAAAGCTGTTAAATCAACAGTTATTTCATCATCTGTTGTATTGGAAATTATAATTTTTATTAAGCCAAGATTCAAATCTTCACTTTTCAAATAGTCAGAATTTTCTTCCAAATATTCTGATAAATCATCATCATTCATAATGTCCATACGCTTAAGCATGTATGTATCTGTTATAGTGAATTTTGCATTTTGACAAACAAATGAATCGCCCATTTTATATACAACTTTTTCGTTTTGCGGATATTTTGAATTGATACTAAAAAACCTAATGACACCACATATACATAATACTGTTACAATAAGGAGCGTTACAATAACTTTTAAATTATTTTTCTTTCTCATAAAGACTATCTCTCCTGATGATTTTACCCTGCGCTAATTCTATAGTTTCGTCGCAAAGAGCGTTAATCTGATTTTTGTCATGACATGACAGCAACACAACTCTATCGGGAACTTTTGCGGACAAAATCATTTTTTTGACATTTTCACATGAAGCTTCATCCAACGCATTAAAAGGTTCATCTAAAACAAGTATTTGAGGGTCTTCCATCATCGCTGCTGCTATTCCAAGTTTTTGTTTCATACCAAGTGAATATTTTCGGAAACTCTTCTTTTCGTTTGGGTCAAGCCCTACCATTCTCATAGTATCCACTATTTTTTTATCGTCTATTTTCTTTTGTATTTGAGCGAGAATCTTCAAATTTTGAAAACCGGAGTACTCAGAAATGAACCCCGGATTTTCAATTAAAGCCCCAACACTATCAGGAAACGATATGTCTTTTCCTATGATTTTGTTATTTATTTTTACAAAACCACTGGTAGGTAAAATCAGTCCGCAAATTGCACGCATAAGCATAGTTTTCCCCGAACCGTTCTTACCTACAAAACCGTAAATTTTTCCTCCGGAAAGTGATAAATTTATATTTTCCAGTACAAGATTTTTTGATAACTTTTTTGTATAATTACAAATTTCTATATTCATAAATCTCTCCTACTTTAAATAATGTTTTTTCTTTTGATAATTGGCAAGCCTAAAAATAAACATATAACGATTATTAAAAAGGCAACCTCCAGTTCTGTATATATTGATATATTATTTATGGCGCAAAAATCAGTTCTTATCAACATTGAAAAGTTAAACGGCAAAAATTCGCTGCAATAAAACACAGATGTGGTCATAAGGCAGACTATCATCAAAAACGCGACAACAGGTCCAAATGTAATACTGATAATTGCATCAAATGTCATGTGACAAGTTGTAATCATCCAAGGTAACAGTACTGAGGAAATGAAAATTTCTGTCATACTTTTTCCATAAGTGCTTAGCTCCAAAAATTCTTCAGTTATTAAACTGTTTTGAGTTAATGAAAAATTACCGGAAAACAATGTAAAAGCTGTCGAAATTACAAAAAACAGTAAATAGTACAAAGTTGAAGAAACAACACACCAAACTATTTTACTCAACCACCATAAATATCGGGATTTTACCCGCAAAATAAAGGTATCGGCACTTGTCTGCAAATCGTTTGTAATGTATAATCCCACAAACAAATAAGGAAGTACATTAAAAGAAAACCACGTTATGGGAATATCTACACCCTTATTTGCCTCCGGATCAAAAGGGTCACATCCGGCAAAAACATTCATAAAAAAATCCAGAACACCGCAGTCTACAACCGAATTATAATCACTAAAATATAAGCTAATATTATGCCAATACACGAAATCAATAAATATGAACAGCAACGCAGCAAAAATAAAAAATTTACGATTATGTATGATTCCCTCTGTTATATCATGCGAAAGCAAACGAAAAAAAAGACGAACTTTCAATTTAAAAAATCCTTTCTTTTCATGAACAATAAATTTAGTACGAATACTATAATTGTCCCAAAAATCAAGAGCCAAAAGTCAATATTCCAATCACCATCAAATGAAACTGCAATACATGTTGTGACCGTCACTAAGAACGGAAATACTTTGTTTATTATACAGCCAAAAGCACATATTAATTCAGAAAAAAATATTGTAGGAATTAAAAGACATACAAAAGTTTTCATCACTACTTTTGCAAAGCCTACATTGCTTATGCATCCTTCACACAGATAATAATAGCTTTCATATGAATTCCAATTAATTACTGTTCGTGAAAAAAATCTCGACATACCAAGAACTGCGACGAGGAATAAAATGCAAAAAGCCACAGAAAAAGCAAGAACTTTCAAACTATTTCTGACAACCAATGTATTTCTAAATCTAAAGCGAATATAGGCATTTGTAAAGTTACTGTTTTTTTCGGAAAATATCGTTGAAAGTAATGCGGCGGTTGGTACAAAAAAGATAGTTGTCGTGTGACCCCCGGCGGCTTCCACAAAATCTGCCATACATATGTTGTCTGTTATATCCATCATATTTTTTTTTAAAAAAGCAAAAAAGTAAAACAATACAAAACTGCAGAGTAAACAGAAAACAACCAAATATTTAAAATATGTCATTGCAACAAAAGTTTTTCTACACGCTTTAAAAAACATCTTTTTTCGCTCCAATAAAATAATACGGAAAAAATGAAAGGCAAAAGAAAATCAAAAATAAAATTGTTACAGAAAAGGTAGTCCCACTTTCACTTGTAGTCGTGACAAGATTTCTGATACTGTAGGCATCAAATCCCAACATTTCAAGACAAAATGATGAAAAAATGTAAATGAAAAAAGGAAAAACAAAAGTCACAAATTTTCTGTTTAAAAAGAATGTAATAAACAATGACAAACTTGCTGTTACTCCCGAAAACAAAAATGTGATAAAAATATATATCGATGTATATAATAACGGTTGCACATAAAATAAATCAGCCCACTTATACGCAGGATATATGTTAGTAAATGTATAAGATGCTTCAGGAAGCATTGTCGGTAAAAATATTGAAGAAATGAGAAAACTAAGAACCATTGGAATAGCAACCACGCAACCACCACTTACGAAAACAGCTATGTATTTTGCCACAAGATAATATTTTTTCTTGGCACGAACGCACACATTCCTTGCATATCCCCTGTTTATATCATCATAAAAGGAACTACCAAATGGCAAAGTGGCGAGAATTGGAATAGCCATATAAAAAATGTTTTGCTGAAGATAGATATTATGACTGCCAATCCAGTTTGTATATGAAATTTCAAAAAATCCCATTAAATTTTCATCATTTAAAAATTCAGAATTCAACTGCACACAGTATGGTATTCTTTCAATCGAATACCATGTTACCAATGCTAATGAAATTAGCAAAGAAATTAAAAACAGCCTGTTTTTAAAACTTCTTTTCAGTTCGAATTTAATCATTCTTTGCATTTTATCATTCTCCATTTATTATTTTTCGGATTTGATGACTTGCATAGTTCCTTCTCCTAAAGGATTGCCTGAGAGCACTGTCATCAAATAAAGTTGGTCTTTGTACTCATTAAGTTGTTTGTCCTCAGCAACATATGCTACATTAACATTCAATTTTTTACCGGGTTCAAGTTTTTCTACAAAATAATTTTTTGAAGTCTTTTTCTCACTTGAATTAAAACTTCGTGCTTCGTTATATCCACCGTCTGTACCAAAATGCAAAAGTAAGCTGTTCAATGATACCTCCACATTTTCATTTCCTTTATTCATCATTGTAATGTTAAGCACTACATATGAATATTCATTTGTAATATTTCCTTGGCTATCTTTAATTTCATCCCAGTCCTCAAATGTGTCAAATTCGGGAAGTTCTGCTTTGTTTTTTGAAATGCTTATATCATTTAATTTAACATAAATGCTTGTTCTATCGTCGTACATAGTATCGTATTCAGCACCTTCCTCAAGCAGAACACAACTTTTCGATTCAACTGCTGAATTTTCTGTGGAAGAAATAGAATTTTCATTTGCGACCTGTGTGTTTTTTGCATCAGCATTAGTGTATATATCGTTGATGTCAATAATATCATTTTTTATCAAGTATAAGATGGAAACTATTATAGATGAAGCACAGATGATAATCAAAATAATTACGGTTGTTATTTTTTTATTCAATATATAAACACCTCTATAAGCAACTCCCTACCGCAGTCTAAAAGTCATGCTCTGCGCGCATATATAAAGTCAAAACTTCATTAAAAGGCACAGAGCATAACTTACAAAGCCACAAATATTTTATATGCTGTCAGGACTCCATGCTATGTGGTAACTCACAGCTTCCTTATTCATAATGTAGCCCAAAGTAGCATATTTATAGCCGTCTTCTTTAACATAGTTAGGCAAATAATAATATGTACCCTTTGGTAAATTTTTCATATTCTTAGTTGCCCCATTATAGCTCCATGAACCGTAATATCTGTCTACAGTTTTTACGGAGGAAGTATTCTTATTATTTGTACGCTGAACCCAAGCACTCAGAGAACCTCCTGATGTGCTCTTGTTTTCGCACCAAACAGATGTATAATCTTTCTTCTCACGCCAAATAGATCTGCACGGAGTACCTCCGTTGTTACTTCTCGCACTAATGTTGATAATTGTATCTGAAACATTACCGGCAGAGAATACTGAAAAAGTAAGAGCAGACATCAAAGAAAGAACGACCATACCCAACACAATCATCTTTTTTAGTTTCTTCATCTTTTATCTCCTGTTAATAAAAAATTAAAAGTTTTCAAGATTTGAAATATTAAAACACCGGACTCACTTCATCTCCATTATAGAATATAGTGGTTCAGTTGTCAAGACAAAAATCTAATCATTTTATAATGAACTGAACCACTATAGTAGAAGTGGTCTATCATAATATTTATTATCCTGTTTGATAGGTTTTGGAGCAACTACAACCTGTTTACCTGTGATTGTTTCCACCACTTCAATAAAGCTATAACCTTTAACCTCAATTAGATAATTGAGAGCTGTTGTACCTCCAATCCCACGAGAAAACCACATCCATTTTCCGTTTGAAATTTTCAAGCTATCGTGTGTTCGTGTGGTGTAATTGTTCTTATCAAGTCTTACAAGTTCGTGTGGCTCAAAGTTTTTAAGAATGGTTAGCAAGTTCATTTTCTTTGCTTCAAGCACTACTTTAGGGTCTATATATGGCACTTATTCATACCTCCATTTCTGTTATTTTATCGCAAAAAGAAAAGCCAAGAAATTTTCATTTCTTGACTTAACTCTTTTGCGTATTATTAAATTGCTTTGTTATTGCGAATATCATTGATTATCTTTGCAATGTTACAAGTTACCTGTCCTGAGCATTGGTGGATATCTTCATTAATTTTGCATTCTTCAACGATTGCAAAATCAACTTGCTTAACCAGTTCTCCTATAGATTTATTTTTCTTTGGATTAATACCAGACACCTGAGTAAACAAATTTCTTATATATCTTTGATTTCCTACCTTTTCGTTAGAAATTATCTCCTTTTCATTTGGTTTAATATATTTCTCATAAGCATCTTTATAATGCAAAAGTAAAAACAATTCAAATGCAGGATTAGATATACCAAGTATATTATTATTTTCTCCAAATGCTACAACTTCATCAAAATCCTTAACTTTTTCTTCGAAAATATCTGCATCAAAAACGATAATCATCCTATCCATTTCAGCATCAAAAGATATATCTGAGTTAAGTTTTTGCTCCTCGGCAAACTCTATAAGTCTTCTGGGGAAAGATATATTCTTATCTTGTTGAGTCTTTTCGAGAAAGCGAATATCAATATTAGGATTAATTCCCAATTCTTTTTTATAGTCAACCAGCTTTTCGAAATACCACGTTTCAGTATTTGCACCTTCACAAATAAAGAAATACTTTCTATAAGGCTCTATAGCCTCATTTGTGTCGCTCTTTCTTTGATTCCAATTATAATAACTTCTTACCGGTGCCATATATTTATTCCTCCGTCAAATCAAAATTAGAAAACACAGGAATTGCACCATAACGCCCCTCAAGATAAGCTTTGCTCAATGTTTTATCATATCTTTCTTTGAACTTATCCAACGAATAAACATTACTTGTGTTATTTCCATCTCTTTCAACAAACCATATTTCATCACGTCTAAAAAGCTTTTGCTCCATAATAGATGCTTCGTGGGTTGTAAACAACAACTGAGTTTTATGGCCTTTATGGAAATTCATAAAAAGCTCAAGAAAATGTTCTGTAAGTTTTGGATGAAGACTTCTTTCTAATTCATCAACAACATAAATAATGTCATCGTTTTTGTTAAGTAACATATCGAGTAAATCGAAAATTCTTCTTGTACCATCTGATTCTTCATCGAAATTAAAATCATAAAATGATTTTCCATGATAGAGTTTCAAAGTAGATACAATCGGTTCATCGTCATCCAAAGTAACAGTAAAAAAGCTTTTGTCAGTTCTCATGGTCATTCGTGCCGAAGAATATAATGACTTGTGAGCCATCTTGTTTCGTATGTCCTTCATAACTAAATCAAAAACCTTAGCCGGTAAAGCTTTTCTAAATTCCTCAAAATCAGTTTTTTCAACTCTAACTTTATCAATACCAGTATCAAAGGTTTTTATTAATTTATTGATTAACTCTAAGGATGTTTCATCATTATAATATTGAAAGTTATCAAAAGAAGTATTAGGCTTAACGATAATTATGTTTTGTGATAACCAACTATAAACCTCCTTGAAGAAAACCAGCTTGGAGTCTTCAGAATATTTTTTGTTTCTATTCATTTCCGTAAGAAACAAAATTGATTCATTACCATCAAAATCATCAGTATATGTTTTGAATTTTGCTTCATCAATTTTGTTTAATTTTACATCTTCGCCCAAGTGTGGAAATTTTTCTTCTTCATTTCTTTCAAATAAACATTTTGCATTACCATTTTGATAAAGCTCATATAACCACTCAGATGTGATTCTTCGTTGATTTAATAAAGCCGTAAAACCATAAGCATAGAATTTATCACCAATCGTGAACTGAATTTCAAACGAGCTATTCTTATTTATATTTTCTTCCTTACATTTACAAAACCATTTTGTAGCTACCATAGGAATTGTATCATTAAGCGTACTTTTCAAAAACCAAAAAAAATCAATAAGATTAGATTTACCTGCCGCATTAGCACCATAGATTACTGCGTATTTAAGTATATTCGTACTTTTAATTTTAACCCTATGATCAGTGCCTTTTTGAATTTTTGTAGAAGAAATCATAGTCATCTCTGTTGGTTCAGAAAACGATTTAAAATTCTCAACTGTCACTTTAATAAGCATTATCAATCTCTCCTTCTTATTTAATATTGTAAAGGAGAATTACAAAAAAGTCAATATGTATCCGTTTATTTGGAGAAATTTTCTCTAAATGACCTATTTATCTCGACAAACTTAACCATAGAGCGATTGTTTTTGATGAATTTTACATTTCATCTTGTTCGCTTTCTTTTCTTGTATCTTGTTTTCGATTCACCCTCATCAGGCTCACCTGTAACAATCTCATTTTCTTTTTACAACTATCACCTCTTCTTAATTTTTACTAAAAATTGTTTTTATCACCTCACTTTGGTTATACGGTGAATATGTTATTGGTTTAGCATATATTTTTTGCATAGTGTTATTATATATCACATTATGCAAAGTTGTAAATATAATTTTGAACGTTGTTTTATTTTTGTAAAATCTGGCAATATAAAATACTTATATTTATACAAATTACCTGTTAATAGACTTTTACGACCTAAATTTGGGTATAAAAAAAGAGCCTACTGGCTCGTAACATAA